>CBDUCT010000107.1:0-9820 GCA_965365715.1 uncultured Cyclobacteriaceae bacterium
AATGGTAGAAGAAAATATCGGCCCTGAAAAAGATAGTTTCAGCAGATATAAATCCACTTTTGATATTGATAAAAACGGTAATCTTTGGATTGGCACAGATGACAATGGTGTTATGATGTATGATCTCAATCAAAATGCAATCAGATTCTTTACTGAAAATGATGGCCTGGCAGATAATTCCGTTTATTCTTTAATTTTGGATAATAATGAGAGGTTGTGGATAGGTTGTTTTTATGGTCTTAGTTGTCTCGATCCACAAACCGGCGAAATAATAAATTTCGAAGAGAATGATGGCCTGATATCAGCTCGTTTTCATTGGAACACCTGGTCATACACTAACGGATCTGCTATAGACAAGGATGGAAATATTTACATGGGAACTTCAAAAGGTGTTATATATTTTAATCCCGATGATGTTCTTAAAAATGTGAAAGAGCGACCAAATTTGGTTTTATCTAAACTATATATAAATAATAAGCTCACATATCCGTCAATCGATGAAGGGCCAATAAATAAATCTATTAGTTATCTCCCCGACATTCGTTTGAATTATACAGATAGGTTAATATCTTTTCAATATTCGGTTCCCGATTACACAGACAGATCAAAACGAATCCGGTATCAACACAAACTGGTTGGATATGATGATGAATGGATTGATGCAAAAGATAGAACATTTATCACATACAGTAATATTCCTCCTGGGAAATATCAACTTATATTAAACGCTTCTACTACCTATAATTTCTATGAAGAAAATGCAATTTCTTTGAATATCATCATGGAGCCCCCACCCTGGGCTACTTGGTGGGCATATACACTTTATGTGTTGGCGGGTTTGGTATCGATTTGGGGATTTATCGCCTGGCGGACCTATGAACATAAAATAAAGCTTCGTGAGGTAGAGAAAGTAAATAAACGTTTGAAGCAAGTCGATCAGCTTAAAGATCAATTTTTAGCCAATACCTCCCATGAATTACGTACCCCACTGCAGGGAATCATCGGGCTTGCTGAAGGATTGAAAGATGGAATTGCAGGCAGGCTTCCTTCCAAAGCAATTGAAAACCTGAACATGATCAATTCCAGTGGCAGACGATTAGCAAATCTCGTAAATGATATCCTGGATTTCTCCAAACTGAAAAAACATGACCTTGATCTTCAATT
The DNA here is from genome assembly GCA_965365715.1 of uncultured Cyclobacteriaceae bacterium. Taxonomy (GTDB): domain Bacteria; phylum Bacteroidota; class Bacteroidia; order Cytophagales; family Cyclobacteriaceae; genus JAGTVG01. Next base: position 1,165 of record CBDUCT010000107.1, read on the forward strand.
GAAACCTGTGGATTTAAGGACTATAGTTGAGGTAGTCTTTTCAGTACTTAAGCCCCTGACCAAATCCAAAGACCTGGCATTGACTTATGATATTCCGGATGATCTTCCCTTTGTAGAGGCAGATGAGAACCGGCTTCAACAGATATTGCATAACCTGTTGGGTAATGCGATCAAATTTACTGATAAAGGCTATGTGCGATTATCTGCAGAATATGTTGAAGGTATGGTGGCTATTCAAATAGCAGATACCGGTATCGGAATCCCGAAAGACAAACTGAAAAGCATATTCAAATCTTTCGAACAGGCTGAAGGTGGAACTTCCAGGGAATATGGAGGTACCGGGCTCGGTCTTTCAGTGACCAAACAACTGGTTAAATTGCATGGAGGTAAGATCAGGGTAGAATCGGAGCCAGGCAAAGGTTCTGTCTTTTCGTTCAACCTGCCTTTATATGATGTAAAAGGGAAAGGCGATGTAGAAGTTAAAAAAAAACATAGAGGAAATATAGAAATAATAAATGAGGAAGAATTTGAGGAGGAAATGATAGGGGAGAATGCTGCCTATATGGAAAACACTGGACTGGAAGAATTGACAACATCTCCTCTAAATGGAAGAGTAGATATTCTGGTGGTAGATGACGAACCTGTCATCCTTCAGGTGTTAAAAAATCATCTGACTCTGGAAGGCTACCATGTTACCCTGGCCAATAATGGTATGGAAGCCATTGATCTTATTGAAAAGGGGAATAGATACGATTTAATCATTCTTGATATCATGATGCCCAAACTATCAGGCTATGAAGTGTGCCAGAGGTTGAGAGAGCTATTTCTGCCAAGTGAATTACCAGTAGTAATGCTTACAGCAAAAAACCAGATTATCGACCTTGTGGATGGCTTTAAAACTGGAGCTAATGATTATCTGACCAAGCCATTTTCGAAAGATGAATTGTTGAGCAGGATCAAAACCCACCTAAACCTGCAGAGGATACACAAGGCGACTGGAAAGTTTGTTCCTTATGAATTTTTAAGGGCTATAGGCAGGGATTCTATTACGGAGGTAAGCCTGGGTGATCAGGTACACAAAGAGGTAAGTATTTTGTTTTTGGATATTCTGGAATATACAACGCTTTCAGAAAATATGACCCCCGAAGAAAATTTCTTGTTTATCAATGAGTTTGTAGGTAATCTGGGACCGGTAATAGCCGAAAACAATGGTTTCGTCAACCAATATATAGGGGATGCGATCATGGCCATATTCCCGGATAAGGCGGAAGACGGATTGAAGGCAGCCATAAGGATGCAAAAAAAGTTGGATGAATTCAACAGGGAAAGGATTAAAAACGGCTTGAAGGAGATCAGGATGGGCATAGGATTACATACAGGCCCACTGATCATGGGGATTATCGGGGATCAGCACCATGCCGAACCAACAACCATTGCAGATACTGTGAATATTTCTTCCAGGTTGGAGGGATTGACCAGACAGTATGGGGTACGTATAATCATTAGTGAAAAGAGTTTGAAGGAAATAGAAAATGGAGATAAGTTTCATATTCGTTACCTGGGACAAGCCCTGGTTAAGGGAAAGCAAAAACCCATTAAGATGTATGAATGTGCAGATGGAGATAAGGAAGCCATACTCAAGTTAAAAGCAGACCTGCAGGAAGATTTTGATAAAGGCCTAAGCCATTTTTATAAGAAAGAATTCCCTGAAGCAACCGTTGTGTTCAACAATATTATAAAACAAAATGCTGATGATTCTGCGGCAGCCTATTTTTATAAAAGAGCAGCCGGGTTTGCACATGAAGGAGTTCCTTATGACTGGACAGGAATTGAGAGTTGGGATGTAAAATGACGATAACTATTGTGCCAGATTCATACCGTTTCAGGATGCTGGATCTCGCCGATTTTGTTCAGGATACGGACAGCTGCAGAATTCTCACCCTCCGTGGATAAGGAGATCTTTTTGATCTGGCCCTGCTCCACGGCCGTTAACAGGGTTTTATATACCAGCTGGGTGCCTATCTTTTTCTTTCTGAAGTCTTCCAGGACGTACAACAAGTCCATATACAGGTTAGAACCCAATAACCAGGAATTCAGCTTGCCGATCAATTTCCCTGCTTCATCAAAAGCCAGTACATAAAAATATTTTGTTACCTGAACGCGCCGATCCAATTTGGCCTTGAATTGTTCCAGGCTCATGTAATCATCTTTGGTGTAAATAGCCGGCAATGCCTGTTTGGCCTTGTTGTCGAGGTAAAGATATTTGGTGATCAACTTTTCCGGAATATCTCTTTCAACAACAATTTTAAAATTATTAAACCTGGTTTCAAGGTCTTTCAATTCTTTGGAAATCCTTTCTAGTTTAATGGATTGTATTCTTATGTAATTCTCAAATAGCGCCATAACACCTGAATTTACTAAACAATGGACTTTATTCAAAAAAATAAAAACTGAAATTTGAATTTGAGTTTCTTCAGGTTTGTCTTATGTGATCACCCCAAACGAGAAGACAGAAAATTCAGTCTATTCCCTATAAAGACACAGTTAGATTCAGCTTGGTTGGACCGGTATATATAAAATTCAAAGTTTGATCTCTTTGAAAATGATGTTATCTTGTACGGATAGAATTGTGCGCAATTGATCTTCCGTCGGATTTAAATTTATTGAATGCACCGTGTGGTACCCAGGGTTTTGTGATGACAAAATTTTTGAATTTAATTCAGCAGATCAATAAATCAAAAGATAAAACGAATTGATATTGGATAAAACAGGGTCGAGCCTTTCCGCCAGATACAGCCAGCGTGTAATTAATGCATGGGCATCCTACGACTGGTCAAATTCGGTATATAACCTGATCGTAACAACTGCCATATTCCCGATTTACTACAGTGCGACTACACGTGAAGCATTTGGGGGCGAAATCGTGGACTTTTTCGGGATCTCCATAAGAAATTCTGTTTTATATACCTATGCTATCTCATTCTCCTTTTTCATTATTGTGATCCTCTCACCGGTACTGTCCGGAATTGCAGATTTTGCGGGGATCAAAAAGAAATTTATGCAGGGCTTTACCTATCTGGGATCCCTTGCCTGTATAGGACTTTTCTTTTTTAAAGGGGAAAATGTGGAGTATGGGATACTATGTGCTGTTATGGCTAGTGTCGGGTATGCGGGATCTTTGGTTTTCTATAATGGCTTTTTACCAGAAATATGTCCCCTGGACAGAATGGATAATGTTAGTGCCCGGGGTTTTGCCATGGGGTACGTGGGTAGTGTGATATTATTGATCATCAACCTGGTTATCATAATGAATCCGGGATCTTTTGGTTTTGGAAATGAAACTTCCGCCACAAAGTTCGGCTTCCTCCTGGTCGGGATCTGGTGGGCCGGGTTTGCCCAGATCGCATTTCATTATCTGAAAGATCGTCCAACGGGTAAAAAAATTACCTCCCGGGTTCTTGGTCATGGTGTCAATGAATTGAAAATGGTATTCCTGGCCTTGATCAAGAGGAAAGTAATGAAACGTTACCTGGCGTCCTTCTTTTTTTACAGCATGGGTGTACAGACCGTCCTTTTGCTTGCACCATTGTTTGCTGAGGCGGAGATCGGAATGGGGGCAGATGAAATGATCCTGGTGGTCCTGATCCTGCAGATCCTGGCTATCGGGGGTGCATATCTGTTTGCCATCATAGCCCGAAAGCAGGGAAATGGATTTTCGATAAGCACCATGCTGATCATCTGGGTGATCATTTGTGTATCGGGTTATTTCCTGAAAGAAAAAGTATCTTTTTATGTTCTGGCTGGTATGCTGGGCTTTGCCATGGGAGGGATACAGGCGATATCCAGGTCGACCTACTCTAAATTGATCCCCTCGGATTCAAAGGATACCGCCTCCTATTTCAGCCTGTATGATGTAACCGAAAAAGTGGCCATTGTTATTGGTACTTTTTCCTATGGCCTGATCGACCAGGTGACTGGGACTATGCGAAACAGTATGGTTTTTATGGCCATATTCTTCCTCATCGGCTTTGTTCTACTCCAGACAGCCAATCTCAGGAAATCAATCGGATTATCAGAAGGCTCATAAAAGGGGAACTTTGATCCCGGGAATAAATTGAAATGAAAGGAACCTAAAAATTGTGGGACAATAATATTGGGGATCAACAGGATTGTCAGGAGATTCATAATGGGTAGATAATATCCTCTAAGTTCCATATCGATTAAGTATTATGAAAAAGTTACATAGAACTTAATGATTGACTGTGCCAGGATATATTCAAATAGGTCAAGACATGGCCTTACAACCATTCAAACAAATCAATAAAAGAACAGGTAACTCACACCAATGGCGGCAATTATCCCTGCCAGGTCAGCGATCAATCCACAGGTTACAGCATAGCGGCTGTTCCTGATATTCACAGCCCCGAAATATACAGCCAGCACATAAAAGGTGGTTTCGGTTGATCCCTGCATAACTGAAGCAAGACGGCCAACGAAAGAATCAGCTCCATAGGTATTCATAGCATCTATCATCATCCCACGTGCTCCCGAGCCACTCAAGGGCTTCATGAAAGCAGTAGGTAATGCAGGTGTAAAATCTGTATTGAAACCCATCCAACCGACTACAGCCGAAATCCCATCTACCAGGTAATCCAATGCCCCCGAAGTGCGAAACAGGCCTATTCCAACCAGCATGGCCACCAGGTAGGGGATTATGGTGACAGCTACTTTAAATCCATCTTTAGCACCTTCAATGAAGGCCTCGTAAACATTCACTTTCTTACGCATGGCCAAAATAATAAAATATACGATCACCATGAATAAGAGCAGATTGCCCGCTGTTGAAGATATCATATTGATCGATTCTTTATCGATCGTTGAAAAATATGCAATTATGCCGGCTATAAAAACACCAATACTCCCCAGGTACAGCAGTATAGTTTTATCAAATAAATTGATCTTCTGGAAAATGGAAACTGATATAAGCCCTGCAAGGGAAGAAAAGAAAGTCGCTATTAAAATAGGTATAAATACATCTGAAGGATCCTGGGCACCCAATTGACTTCGATATAACATGATCGTGATGGGTAATATGGTCAGGCTTGATGTGTTCAAGACCAGGAACATAATCTGGGCATTGGAAGCCGTATCCTTCTTCTCGTTCAACTCCTGCATGCTTTCCATTGCCTTCAGTCCAAGTGGGGTAGCGGCATTATCAAGTCCCAGCATATTGGCAGAAATATTCATGATCATGGGACCAATAGATGGATGATTTTCCGGAATTCCCGGGAATAATTTTCGAAGAAATGGTCCCAGATACCTGTAGAATACTTTTACAATACCACCTTTTTCTCCGATTTTCATAATACCTGACCATAATGCCAGCACCCCCGTTAAGCCCAATGCCAGTTCAAAGGCCATTTTTGCAGTTTCATAGGTATTGGTCATCAGGGCAGGAAAGATCTCAGCATCTCCGAGGAAGATCAACCTGATCACAGCGATAACAAAAGCAATCAGAAAAAACGATATCCAGATGTAATTAAGAACCATATCTTAAAAATAAAAATGTAAAGCAATTCATATCCTTTTCGGTTAAGATATCCTAAAAGCATTGCAAAGGCAAGATAATAAAATTCTTAAGAAAGGATTATAAAATCAACAAATTGAGGGAACTTGCAAGCTCACTTCTTTACATACCTGAACAGTCTTTTCATACAATAAATTTAGATACGGCTTTACATTGATTTCGGATAAACAATAATACTCAAACGACACTAAATGGTATTTTTTATATAAGAAAAACCAATTATGTATTTCATATAATCCACAAATATCCTGGCTATTCTCAGTTTTATAAATATTTAATGGGAGTTGCTTGAAAACCCATGCTTCATTAATTGTTTCAAACTTTTTTTGTGTATAAATTACACTTATTATGTACGCTCAGACATATCTGTCTTCAAAATAGAAGATTCTGATTTTATTTTTTTTTAATAAACCAATTACCATGATAAATATTGATATAAGCCAAAATGAAGCCTGGTTTATTACAGGCAGCCAGCATCTTTATGGGCAGGAAACCCTGGACATAGTTGCTGAACATTCCAAAGAGATTGCAGGGGCGCTTAACCAGTCCGATCTCATTCCTGTTAAGATCAAATATATTCCTGTTTTAACAACCCCTGAAGCCATTCAGGAATTGTGTCATAAAGCAAACAATAGTAAAGAATGTATTGGCCTCATTTCCTGGATGCATACTTTTTCCCCAGCTAAGATGTGGATCAACGGGCTAAAAGTATTGCGTAAACCAATGGTTCATTTTCATACACAGTATAACAGAGACATTCCCTGGAGTGAAATTGATATGGATTTCATGAATTTAAATCAGTCTGCGCACGGCGGCAGGGAGTTTGGGCATATCTGTTCCAGATTGAATATTAAAAGAAAAGTGATAGTGGGTCATTGGAAGGAAGATAAGGTAATAAAAAGACTAGCTGTATGGACTCGGGCTGCTAGCGGGTGGCATGATCTCCAGGGAGCCATTTTTGCTCGTTTAGGGGATAACATGCGCCAAGTTGCAGTCACCGAAGGTGATAAAGTTGAAGCGGAAATGAAATTAGGATTTTCTGTTAACGGCTATGGAATAGGCGAGGTAGTTGATTTGATTAATCAGGTTAGTGAAAAGGAAATTGATCACCTGGTTAGTAATTACATTGACAATTATAATATTGTTCCAGAGCTTCTTCAATCCGGGAATAGGTTTTCCTCCCTGAAGGAAGCCGCAAAAATTGAGTTGGGTTTTAGATCTTTCCTTGAAAGTGGTAATTTCAAAGGATTTACAGATACATTCGAGGACTTGCATGGGTTGTCACAATTGCCGGGTATTGCAGTACAGCGATTAATGAAGGATGGGTATGGTTTTGGAGCAGAGGGGGATTGGAAAACATGTGCATTGTTAAGGGCAATGAAGGTAATGGCTGCAGGATCTGAAGGGGGTTGCTCGTTTATGGAAGACTATACGTATCATTTTCATCCTGACGGACACCATGTTTTGGGTGCCCACATGCTTGAGATTTGTGAATCTATTTCAGCCGGAAAGCCCTCTTGTGAAATACATCCTTTGAGTATTGGGGGGAAGGCTGACCCGGTAAGGCTTGTGTTTAATGTAAATCCAGGAAATGCCATCAATGTTTCGCTGATTGATACAGGAACAAGGTTCAGACTTCTTGTTAATGAAGTGCGAGCTGTAGATCCCAAACAATCTCTTCCAAAACTTCCGGTCGCCAGGGTGTTGTGGGAACCCAAACCAAATCTGGAAATTGCGGCAACAGCATGGATTCTTGCAGGTGGGGCACATCATACAGTATTTAGTCAAAACTTGACCACAGAATGTATAGAGGATTTTTCTGAAATTGCTGGAATTGAGTTGCTGAAGATAAATGATCAGACCAGTGTCAATCAGATAAAAAATGAATTGAATTGGAACAAGGCTTATTATTGTATGAAATAAGCAGAACTTTAGAATCTGTTAAAGAAAATGAATTATAACAGTGAGTATACTTGTCCTGACAAGATTAAAGTTTTTTCGTTTACATTCAGACTATTTATGGCAGTTGTATTTTAATCTCACGTTTATTTGACAATTCATCGATTATTTCTACTTTTTGAATCTGACCATTAATTTGAAAAGATCTCGAACTGTTCGATAAATAGGTGCTGCCAAAGTAAAACTCAACCTTACGAGAGGAATTGTCTTTCAATGTTAGTTCCGCATATTTGTCGCTACCTTCAGGTGTAACAATAAACACATCGTTGGAATCAATTTTATTTTTACGATACAGATCAGCAGTAGAATTATTTCGTGTGGCAAGAATCATTAAATCATCGGCTTTATCAAAAATGATTCCCATACCTTTTATATCTCCCTTCATGAAAATGCCGCTTTCCCCTGCTGGTATGAAGTTAAAAGAATTCTTCCCGGTACCTAATAAAAGGGCACCGTAAAATGCATCATATCTTCCGGACATGGCTTCGGTGGAATAAAAATTACCGCCCACTATTACATCAAGCCATTCATCATCGTTAAAATCCCCTGTAACCATTCCGAACAAAGGGGCAAATTGACATTCCAGGGGCAGGGGGTAAGGTTTGAATTTTCCATTCTGGTTTTCCCAATATATAGAAGCAAGTTCATTGCATTCCATATGAATGGAAGGATTTAGTTTTAATTCTTCCAGAAGTGTTTTTGTATTGGTTGAAGCATAGTCACTGTAATTCCTGTAAACCCGTTTGAAAAATGAGATCTGCCTGTCCATATCTCCCCAAAAGGCCAGAGGAAAGAGATCTTTCCCTCCTTGATCAGATTTTATGGCATGACTGATTATCCCATCCACCACATTGTCATTGTTAAAATCACCGGCATCAATAGTGATCGGATACGGAACGTTGGCTTTGAGTCTTGAGTTCAGTCCAAAGTTGCCCGTAATAAGGTCTATGTCCCCATCATTGTCGAAATCGCCTCCAGTGATACTATTCCACCACCCTGTAGGATATTTTTGATTACTACGCACCAATTGACCACCGGAATTGATAAATATGGTAAGTGGCATCCATTCTCCAACCACTACGAGGTCAACCTTGTTATCGTTATTTACAT
>CBDUCT010000108.1:0-9797 GCA_965365715.1 uncultured Cyclobacteriaceae bacterium
AATGAAAGTGATTTCTAATTTCTATTTTTTATAATTGCTATTCATTTTAATGTTTTTTAGACTCTGTAAAATCCGTAATTCCTTATTTTATGAATCCTTTAAAAATCAGATTACTTTCCTTTATTACTGTATTTCTTCCAATATTTCCAGGACATTCCATTTTTGCCATTGACAAACAGGAATGCAAATTGTATGAGGTTATTGATATTGAATTGACTTTAAATTAATTATACAATGCAAATTTTTAAAATCATGAAGAGAACATTAACTGTCGGGCTAATATTTATCCTGTTCATATCCATCTCCTCCCTGGCACAAACCTTATCGCTGCCAAAAATCTTCAGTGACCACATGGTGCTTCAAAGGGATAAGCCAATCAATTTCTGGGGTAAGGGTAAACCTGGAAATGAGGTCTCCGTAGAGATCGGAAACAATGTTGTGGTTGAAACCATTAAGGAGGATGGTTCCTGGTTGCTGGTATTCCCGGCTGTTGAGACCGGAGGGCCATTTGAGGTTCTGATAAAAGACAATAGTTCTACCATTACCTTTTCGGATGTTTATGCAGGCGATGTCTGGATTGCATCCGGACAATCAAACATGGCATGGAAGTTAAGCAATGTAAACAATGCAGAAACAGAAATCAAGAATGCTGACATTCCATTGATCAGGATGTTCTATATTGAAAACAAGATCTCTGATGTCCCACTGGATGATCTTGAATCAGGAAGATGGAGTATTTGCACTCCTGATGTTGCCAGGGATTTTTCTGCCGTAGCATATTTCTTTGGCAGGTCGCTGCACCAGGACAAAAACATCCCGGTCGGATTGATCGATGCCACATGGGGAGGGACTCCGGCTGAAGCCTGGACAAGCAAAGAAATGCTGTTTACCATGGGTGATTTTAATGACAGGATAAGGGAGATTGAAGAGAACAGGGATTTTTTAAAGACAGTCGAAGAAAATGAAGCCTTGAACCGCCAGCGTTCAGTAGCTATAAATGAATCTTTTCAGGGACTTGAATTGGGTGTAACTGATCCGGATTATAATGATGAATCATGGGAGAAAATTGAATTACCAAACAAGGATAATTTAATTCCGCAGATCACCTGGTTCAGGAAGACTTTTGAAATGCCCTCGTATAAAAAACAGTCATCCTTTCAACTCAGGCTTGGCCGGGTAAGTGATAATCCCGTGATCTATCTGAACGGAAAGGAGGCTGGAAGGGGAGAGGGATCCAAGTTCGTCAATATAGAAATTCCCGGAAGATTATTAAGAAAAGGAAAAAACGTGATCACAGTCAGGGTAGCCAACGGCTGGAGAAACAGGGTGACTTTTATGGGACCGGAAACAGAAATGCTGATAAATGATAGCGAAAACAAAGTAAAGGTAGCCTTAAATGGTGAGTGGAAATATAATAACCAGCTTGAGGAGCTCTTTCCTGAAGAAGTAATCAGGTACTCACATTACCCCGGTGTATTATTTAACGGAATGATCAATCCTGTTCTGCCTTATACGCTCACAGGGGCAATTTGGTACCAGGGAGAGAGCAATGCTGGCCGTGCATATCAATACAGGACCTTATTTCCCAAAATGATTGAGGACTGGCGTGTACGATGGGGACAGGGATATTTTCCCTTTCTGTTTGTCCAGCTGGCCAATTTTGAAACCCGTCAGGAGGAACCGGGGGAATCAGATTGGGCTGAATTGAGGGAAGCGCAATTTATGACTTTGAATTACCCTAATACAGGAATGGCAGTAATTATAGATATTGGTGAAGCTGACGATATACATCCCCGCAACAAGCAGGATGTTGGAGGCAGGCTCTATCGGGCAGCCAAAAAGTTAGCCTATGGAGAAGATATTGTCTACTCCGGTCCAATCTATAAGGAGATGAAAGTAGAAGATGGTAAAGTCGAAATAGAGTTTAACAATAAAGGAAGCGGGATGGTCTTGAAAAATAACAATTCCGGAACAGGTTTTGCCATTGCCGGAGAGGATAAAAAGTTCTATTGGGCTGATGCCGAAGTTGTGAACAACAAAGTGGTTGTGTCATCTGAAAAGGTCAAAAATCCTGTTGCAGTTCGTTACGCCTGGGATAAAAATCCGGTTTGTACATTATATAATAATGAAGGTTTGCCGGCATCTCCGTTTCGTACTGATTCCTGGAAAGGAATTACGGAAAGATAAGACAAGAAAAAAATATTTTTTTTACCGGGGATTTGAGGGTGATTTTCTTGGGTTTCTTACTTTCTTTTTTTATATTGATAGGACAAAAACCCCTTTTAATATGAAAAATCTAAGAATACTACCCATTTTATTGTTACTCCTCCTGCTTTTCAGGTGTGACCTGATCGACGAAATAAAAGGATTGGATGAAATCGATTTTGAAATCGAGTTGTATGCTTCCCGCGATGTTAATATTGAGGAAGATGATCCGGACACGATCAATGATACTTTTGTGATAAGTGCGACATCAAATCCAGATGTTGCGGAATACATAAACGATATTACTGAATTCGACATCTGGAATATTTACATTAAGATCCCCTTTTACCAAGGAGAAGATGGCATTCAATTTATTGGAAAAATAAATATTGGAGGTTTCGAAGCAGATTTTACAGAAGAACCTTACTTCGTCCCCAGTAACTTGTATAATGCCGGCAGCATTTATTATCTTTCGCTCAACGAAGCAAATCTGCAGGCCTTGAATACAAAATTACTCAATGAAAAAAAGCTGGAAGGCAGTATAACTGGAAAAGTGAGCGGTCAACCGGTGGCCTTTACCATGGATTTTTATATTGAGGCTACTGTATACGCAGAAATAAAAAAGTAAGACATTCTGAATTATCATCCCGCTTCGGCGGGATTTTTTTTGACCTCAAAAGCATTATAATTGGCTTTTGGTTAATATTTTTTCTGAACTTATTCTAATAATTAATAAATTGCTAAGCTGTTCATTGAAAAAGCAAAGAAATATTGCTACATCGTTTAATTGATTTCATTTTAAGATTTAATTATCGCTAATCATGAGATACGAAAAACAACCCGGAAATGCCAGTATTGGATATTACAGGCAAAATTCCTTTAATGAAAGAAAGAATAATGAACCTCTGAGGGTCCTGACCGAGGAGGATTGGGAACACTGGCAGAATAAAGGATATATACATCTCCGGGAGGTGGTTTCGAAAGATTACATAGATCGGCTGGTTGAACGTATCTGGGAATTTGAAGAGAAAGATCCGGATGATCCTTCCACTTGGTATAAACCACCACGTAAAGAAATTGAAATGAAGGAATTGATCAACAGCGGAATGGTGGAAATGTATAACAATCCCTATATGTGGGATATACGTCAGCACCCTAAGATATATGATGTCTTTGTGGATATCTGGGGGACGGAGAAATTATGGGTATCCATCGATCGCTGTAACCTGAATTTTCCGGTCCGTAAAGACGAATTTAAAGGCTTTATCCACTGGGATATCGATACCTCCGATCCCAATCGAAATAATAATGTGCAAGGTGTGTTATCACTCTCGGATACAACCAGCGAAACAGGGGGTTTCCAATGCGTGCCTGAGCTGTTTAAAGTTTTTGATGAATGGGTTAAAATGCAACCTGAGGACAGGGATCCATTCAAACCGGATATAACTGGTTTTGATGTTGAACAAATAGAGACCAGGGCAGGTGACCTCCTGATATGGAATAGTATGCTGGCGCATGGCATAAGACCCAACCGGGCAAGTGTGCCACGTATTGCACAATATATTGCCATGACACCGGCACAGGAAGATAATCAGGAATTGAGAGAATGGAGAATCAGATCATGGAGCGAAAGAATTCCTCCCGAAGGATATGCCTTCCCCGGAGATCCGAGAAATTGGGAGCAGGTAAAATATGGCCGTGCGGAATTAACGGATCTTGGAGAAAAGTTACTGGGATTGAAGAACTGGTAGGGAGTATCTAACCTTCAACCACCTCAATTGCCGGCCAGGATATTGATGAGGATAAGAGTAAATTCCTTATTATTGCATGGATATTTCATCATCTTCGGATCACAATGAAAATGATATCCATTTCATTCTAGACCTATTTTTTACTGATCCCGGGGATTTGTAGGTGCAGAAACTGGTAATATGGGTGTCTACCAAAAGGATCATGGATCCGGGAAATGATCCCAAAGTAGTGCATGGCTTTCCAGGTCTATTCGAGAGGATACGGAGTATGATGAAAGATAAACTGGATATGGAAATAATTGAAACTTATGGCAGAAGGCAGATTTGATAATCCGATAGTGGCCGCACTTGCCGGTTTCCTGGACTTATTCAGGAAGCAGGGGCTCAGCGACCGATTGAAAGATTCTGACCGCATTGATGGCAAAACTTGTCTGGTGACCGGCGCAAACTCAGGATTGGGATTTGCCATTGCGGTAGACCTCGCGAAAAGAGGTGGCCATGTGATCATGGCCTGCCGTAGACAAATTCCAGAAGCCGGAGAGAAAGTCAAAGCTTTGACTGGATCTGATAAAGTTGAAATGATGTACCTGGATCTTAGTAAAATAGAAACCATACACGATTTCTGTGATACCCTTAAAGCCAATAATAGGATAATTGACATCTGTATCCTGAACGCTGGGGTGGCCTTACCAAAATCACGCAAAACAGATTCCGGGCTTGAGGAACTTTTCCTGGTGAATTATCTTTCAAACGTTATATTAACAAGCCGTTTATTGAAGGATGGCACCATTCCAAATGATACTTTAGCCAATAACAGGCGAAATAAAGAATCTAGAATATTGTTTATTTCATCAGATTCTCATCAGGGAGCATCTTATGTGGACTATGATGAATTTGGGAAATACCTGGAGTACGGTGTATCCAAAGGGATGGAATATTACAGCTATTATAAGTTTGTGGCCAATACGTATTTTACGGAGTTATCGCGACGATTAAATTCAAAAAATAACATAGATGTGGGTGTTCATGTGATATGCCCGGGACCTGTAAATACCAATATCGTGAAAGAAGCCCCCTGGCTTTTAAGAAATATGTTACGCGGAATCTTTTTTGTTATTTTTAAATCCCCGGAATCTGCGGCCAAAGCTGTTGTCTATAAGTCCATATCCGACGATTATGCCGGCACCACGAATGAATATCTGCATATGTTCAATAAGAAAAAAATGGATCCAAAAGTATATGAAGAGGCTGAAGGCACCAAGCTATGGAATGAAACGCATAAGCTTTGGAAGCAAATTGACCCGAATTTTGTATCTTTACCTAAGGCAGACTAGTGCGAATGAGAGAATGTTGAGAAGATTACTTTTTTATTATTTAACCAGTTTATTTTTTTTAGGACTGACCGAAACCAGGGCTCAAAATGATCAGACAGATCACTGGGAGACTTTAATTTATCCTTACCAACACTGGCAATATTTTCCGGCTGCTTCCGAACCACCATCAGACTGGAAAGAATTGAACTTTGATGATAGTCAGTGGGAAACAGGTCCCGGTGGAATAGGCTATGCGGATGGGGATGACTCAACTCAGATCCAACCAGCCATCTCCCTATATATGCGAATGAAATTTAACCTGGTGGATACCAGCAAAATCACGGATATGTTGCTTTATATAGACTTTGATGACGCATTCATAGGTTATATTAACGGAACAGAAATCGCCCGTTCAAACATTAACGGTCTAAATCCGGCATATGATACCGAAGCAAATTCTCCCCGGGAAGCAACCATGTATACGGGGGGGGTGCCACAGGAATTTCAGATCCTGGCCTCAAATCTGATGAATATAATAACCAATGGTGAAAATGTACTTGCCATACAGGTTCATAACCGGTCAATAAGTTCCAGTGATTTATCGGCAATACCTTTTTTACTCGTTGGTATTAAGGATTCTTCCACAACTTACCAGGACAACCCGGAATGGTTTATATCCCCCCTCGATTATTATTCTTCTCATTTACCTATAGTTTCAATCAACACATTGGGAAATACCATCCTGGATGAACCCAGGATCAAAGCAGAAATGGGAATAATTGACCACGGTCCCGGTAATGTGAATCACAAAGCCGATTCCTTTAATGCTTTTCATGGTTTGATAAGCATTGAAATAAAAGGTGAATCTGCTAAAATGTTTCCAAAGAAATCTTACAGATTCGAAACGCAGGACTCCCTAGGAGAGAACCGGAATATATCGCTGATGGGTCTTCCGGAAGAAAATGACTGGATCCTATACGCCCCATATTCTGACAAGACATTAATAAAGAATGTCTTGACATATAAACTGGCCCGTGACATGGGCAGATACGCAACCCGAACCAGATATTGTGAACTGTTTATCAATGGAAGTTATCAGGGGCTGTATGTGCTGATGGAGAAGATCAAGCAGGACAAGAACAGGGTGAACATTTCAAAGCTGAGACATGAAGATATTGAGGGCGATCAATTAACCGGAGGATACATTCTCCGGGTTGACAAGGAGGATGATAATGATTTTCCAGCTTTCATTGCTTTCCCGGGTGTTTCAATACCTGGTGAAGAACCAGTAAGACTGCAGTATTTTGACCCACAGGGTGAAGATCTGCACACGGCACAACAAGTTTACATTAGAGATTACATGAGGCAGTTTGAGCAGGCTTTGAATTTTGGTTCTTATCTAAGTTATTTCAGAGGATATCATGATTTTATAGATAAGGATGCGTTGGTAGATTTTATTATAATTAACGAGATCTCCAAAAACATCGATGCCTATATTTTCAGTACTTATATGCATAAGGACAGGGATAGTAAGGGAGGCAAACTTACTTTGGGTCCGGTATGGGATTTTAATATAGCTTATGGAAACGTAGATTATAATTCAGCCGCTGAAACAGAAAGAGGTTGGATGTATGATGAAGGATACAGGATGTACTGGTTCAGAAGAATGATGACTGATCCTGCTCTGCGAAATAAAATGAGCTGCAGATGGCATGAACTGCGGTCAAATGTTTTTAGTGATGGGGTAATATTTGGCTATATTGACAGCCTGGTAGTATCGCTCCAGGAACCAATCAGGGATAATTTCAGACGTTGGCCTGTACTTGGACAATACGTATGGCCTAATTCGTTTATAGGAGACACACATGAAGAAGAAATATCCTTCCTGAAGAACTGGCTATATGACCGCCTTCACTGGATGGATAATAATATCAATGATTCCTGTGTCGAAAGCATTGATCTCAACTCTGAGAGCGAAATCGATGTAGACATCTTTCCTAATCCATTTTCAGATGAGGTGTATATAGAATATGATTACCAGAATGAGTTTCTTAAAAAATTGTCGGTGTATGAAATTTCCGGGTCACTACTCTGGATAAATGAATTTTCAGAAGAGCCCTCAAAAAGGATCAAATGGAGTGCTTCAAACTCAGAGAAACCAATTCTATCCAAAGGGATCTATTTGATGCAGCTCACCTTCTCAGACGGGGTCCAGGTTACCCGTAAAATCATTAAGAACTAATTCCGGTAGTTTATTATTCGTATTTTAAGGAATTTGCCGGATTCAGTTGAGAGGCATGGTAAATTTTCCTACCAGAAGTTAACAAGGCAAACAATACAATAATCGAAATTGATATGATAAATATACTGGGCCCCATGTTGATATGATGTTCAAAAACATCTCCCAGGAAGGCTTTCATAAAGTAATAACCCAATACGGAACCAAATATGGAAGCTATGATCAAGATGATTAAGAACTCTCTGTTCAGTAAATTGAATATCTGAAGAGCAGAAGCACCCATAACCTTTCTGATCCCAATTTCTTTTATTCGCTTGTTTATATTTAATGATACCATGGAAAACAAACCCGTAGTACTCAGGAATAGAGCAAATATCGACATAACAATAAACTGCTTCAATATGCCCATATTAATATATTCAGCTTCTTTTAATGCTTCTTCCTGGTAATATCCTTCAAACGGCTTATTAGGAAAAAGTACTTTCCAGTTCGCTGATAATCCTTCATACACATCAGTGATATTTTCTCTTTCAGCCTGTACGCATAGCATTTTGCATTCATCATCAGGTATCTTCTTCAATATAACCGGCTTTATAGGGCGGTGAAGACCATAGGGCATATAGTTTTGTATTACGCCAACGATATAATACGTCTTGTTATCCATTTTAATTCCTTGTGAATGGGGGTCCTCTATATCGTAGGTTTCTAGAAACTGTTCATTAACGATTATGCTTTCATTCATATCGTTCTCTGACCTGCTTATAAAATCCCGTCCACTAATCAGTTTTAATTCAAGCGTATTGAGATAGTTCTCCCCAATCAATAATCTCTGAGCATGATGTTCAGCTCCATCAATGTCAATCTCAATGTTTTCATATCCAAATCCTACATTATGAATTGCTCCCGCAACCTGATGTATGCCGTTGATATCTGCAACTGAATTTCTGTAAACCTCAAAATCCTGACTTTCGTGTAATGGAACAACAAGAACTTCATCCTTGTTGTACCCGAAATCGAGTTCAGACTGATACCGGGCATTTAAGGATAATGCTATTCCGGCAAATATGGCAGTGATAGACAATCCGAACTGCCAGGTCAAAAGGATACGATTGAATGGATTTGTACCACTAAGTTTCAGATCTCCTTTTAGTATATTGGAGGGTTGAAATCTTGAAATATAGAATGCCGGATAGGCGCCGGCTAGTAAGGTTACCATTATAAGAACTACTATCAGGAACAGAATAAGAGCAATGTTAGAAAAGTAATCCAATGATAACTCAATTGGCCATTGAATATTCATCCACATGATCCACATCTTGGCAATTTCCATCGCAATCAGCAGGGCAATCATACTTTGGATAAGATTTTCAATCATGAATTGTATTAAAATCTGTTTTTTCAGGCTCCCAAATGTTTTTCTTATGCCAATTTCTTTTAAACGTTTTTGTGCATAAGCTATGGCGGTATTGGTGAAATTGAAACAGGCGATAAACAGAATGATCAGGTTCATAAATAGAGATCCATAGAGGGCAGATAATGGCAATCCAGACCAGGTAATAGAAGAATATAGATTTCTTGATTCATCCTTCTGGTCTTTGTAAGACATCAGGTAAAACTGGTCTACCTCCCATGCCTCGAGTACTTCATTATTCTTCTCAGCATATCTCATTAAATTTTCTTCCACAAATGCCGGGTCAGTATCCTTCTCCAATTTGATGTAGGTGATAGAAGGTATTTGAACCGTCCATGAATCCTCACTTAGCTGATAAATTTCATATATGTTTTTATAGGGTGCAATAATGTCAAATTTGAAGCTGGAATTTTCAGGGATCTTATCTATAATCCCTCCAATAACAAAACTTTGAACAATCTGGTTATTTAATACAATTTCTAGTTGTTTTCCAAGTGAATTTTCTTCACCAAAGTATTTTTTTGAGAAATCCTGGCTGATCAGGACGGTATTTTTTTCATGGAAAGTTGTTCTCTCCCCAGTAATAAGCGGGAAATTAAACTGATCGAAAAAATTATAATCGGCAAAGAACAGATTTTCTGAATGGGTGTTGTCTTCGTGCTTAATTATTACTCTTGAGGTTCCAAGCCGGGTAAAAGATTCGATACCTGATATTTGAGTACTCACCTCAGGTCCTAAAGGAAGGGGTGTAATTCCCCATTTCTGAGTTTCATTTTCAATTGATCTTAGGCTGTTGATCCTGTAGACCCGGTCTGTATTCTTGTATTGATTGTCGAATTTCAATTCATAATCAACCAGGGCATATGTAATTATTATGC
>CBDUCT010000109.1:0-9770 GCA_965365715.1 uncultured Cyclobacteriaceae bacterium
TCCCGGCGCAGACCATGCAGAAGTACCCATCAGTTTCACCAGTTCCCCGCCACCTTTCTTAGTTCTCTCCACAATAGCATCCAGAGTGTCTTTATCGATCATATCGGTTACAGGAATACCTGCAACGGTAGTGTATCTTGGCAGAGGAACCATAGTATCCCCATGGCCACCCATGATCATAGCCTGGATATCTTTAGGAGAAACATTCAGTGCTTCTGCCAAAAAGGCCCTGTACCTTGCTGTATCCAGGATACCGGCCATACCCATGACTTTTGTCCTTGGCATTTTAGATACGAGGTGGGCCTGGTAAGTCATAACATCCAGAGGATTGGAAACCACGATAATTATGGCTTCGGGAGAATGCTTAATAACATTTTCAGTTACACTTTTTACGATACCAGCATTTGTTTCTATTAAGTCATCACGACTCATTCCAGGTTTTCTTGGTAATCCTGATGTAATAATAACCACCTCTGAACCGGCGGTTTTAGTATAATCATTAGTAACACCCACAGTACGGGTGTCATACAGATCGACAGGAGCTTTCTGCCAGATATCAAGCCCTTTGCCTTCGGCTAACCCTTCTTTGATGTCAACAACGACAACTTCATTGGCGATTTCACGATAAGCCAGTACATCGGCTGATGTGGCCCCAACATTCCCAGCACCAACTACAGTAATTTTCATGATTAGTTTATTTAAAAGTTCATAATAATTATAAAAATAGCTAATCAAATTTAGCTAATTAAGCCTTAATAATCTAGGTATAACCCAAGGAATTGAGAAGAATTATTAACTATATGACAACTATTTCTGGAAGGTGTCCGATAAATTAAAAAATCCCAGAGAGGATCGATACGTATCGAATATTTTTTTGTTGAATTCATTATATAATTCAGCGATGCTGGTCATCATTTTTCCCTTAATTCTTGGCCTGCTTTCGAAGATCTCCATGATGTTCACTTTGGGAAGAACATACAGTTCGGAAATCTCGCTGATAACTATAGCGGTATACATCCTGGAACTTACATCAATAAAAGCATTGTGACCAAAAAAACCGCTTGATTTCAGGATCATTAATACCTCAAACTGGTTGTTTATATCAATGTTCAGCGAGACCTTACCACTCTTTACAATGTAAAATGCATTGCTGGGGTCATTACGAAAGAACACTACTTCGTCCTCTTTATATTGCCGTAGGTGAAGAAAGGGAAGGAACAAAGCCATCTCCTCATAATTCAATTGTTCAAATGGCTTTACCTTTGATAGTGATCTGAACAAATTCAGTTCCTTGGCAGTATATGATTTTTTAAAAGGATTAATCATCCAGCTCCTGATAAATGATCTTTAAAATTTTTCTGGTTTTGCTGTCAATTTTGAACCGGTCATCGATCCGGTGTCCGGCCACCCATGCAATTGAGTCCTTTGAAAGCAAGACCATTATTCTTTTTTTCAAGTTTAATGGAATTTTCTTATCTATCATAAAATCACTCAGCTTTTTTTTGCCTTTCATACCCAATGGCATGAACCAATCCCCTTTTTCCCAATTCCTCAGAACAAGCGGATAATGTAATTTTTCCAGATCCAGATAGGCAATATGCCGGTCAGGACTTAATACGGGAGTAGTTTCCAATATCTCAAAAGATAGGTTAAACCTGTCAGTAACCAGCAATTTATCCTTTCTGGAAATCTCAAAACGCTGATCAACCTGCTTACCGGGGCTTATAATAAGGTGATCCCTGTCGATATTAAGGGAATATTCTTCTGAATAAAAAACCTTCCCGGCTTCGCTCACTAAACCAGCGATGATTGATTCGGATTGGTCATAGTTGAATCCATATTTGCTGATAACTTCATAAAGCAATGCCGGCTCATTGATCCTTGAGAAAAAATCATTTTTAAGATAGATGTCTTTCCCTTTTTCAAACATATATGACTCCTTTTCCCTTTCAAGCCAGTCATTGACAAACCCTTGAATACCCGACAGGCGTTGAAGTGTATTTCTAATAGTAAGGTCAAAACCAGGATTAATTTGCCTGAATTCAGGCAGGATCTCATGACGGATATAATTCCTGTGGTATTTTAAAGATGCATTTGAACTGTCATTCCGGAATTCTATGTTATTTTCCGATGCATAGGCCTCTATTTCTTCCCTGCTGGCAAACAACAGCGGTCTGATCACATTTCTGGTTTTTGCGGGTATCCCAGTCAGTCCCTTGAGCCCCGTGCCTTTTATTAAGTTGAAGACCATTGTCTCAACTGAGTCGTTGAAGTTATGGCCCGTAGCAATATAATCATATCCTTCCTCTGACCTGATGTCTTCGAACCACTGATACCTGAGTTCACGAGCAGCCATCTGGACCGATATCCGCTTATCAGAGGCTGTTTTTTCGGTTTCAAAGTGCTCAATGTAGCAATCGACATCTCTTCCAAGGGCAAGCTTTTTTACAAAATCCTCATCGCCATCCGACTCATCGCCCCTCAAACCGAAATTACAATGGGCCAGGCCCGTTTTATATCCATGTTTAAGAAACAGGTCTAGCATGACAACGGAGTCCACTCCTCCGCTGACTGCCAATAGGATCCTGTCAGTGTCCCGGCACAGATCTTTCTGCCTGATGAACTCCCTGAAACGGTCAATCATAATTTAAAGTTATACTATTTTTATACCTAATCGTGGATTTTAACTGATAAAACATATACTAAAGGTACTTCTCTTAATTTGTAATAATCTGGACATTTCAGGTTAAATTTGTTGATGTTATTCTTAAGAAATTGATAAGAACCTATATCATATTGACCATTTTGATGCTTGCAATGCTCTCACCGGCTTTCTCACAGCGCAGGGTTAAAATAGAGCATTCAGATTATACAGAAGGGGGGCGCAAGGACGGTCAGCGATATTTTAAAGTGGTCGGGAACGTTTACTTTATCCAGGATAATACGAATATCTGGTGCGATTCAGCCTTCCTGTACAGGAAAGATAACAGGCTAGAAGCTTATGGGCATATTAAGATTTTTGACGCCATCGATTCAGTGACTATTACCTCTGAAAGGCTGGAATATGATGGTGATTCACAATTTGCCAACCTGAGGGATAACGTAGTGTACAGGGAAGATTCGGTATCATTATTTACTGATTTCCTGGATTATGACCTTTTTTCCAAATCTGCTGTTTTCTTTAATGGGGGGAAGATAAATGATGGCGAGAATATACTGACCAGCAATAAGGGATATTATAACGCTACAGGTAAGTCCATGTCGTTCAAAACAGATGTTGAACTGGTCAATCCTGAGAATACCCTGAGGGCTGACTCCCTATATTACGATATGGTGACCAAAGTGGCCCGGACCATAGGTCCGACGGAGATCATTTCATCCGATGGAACCATTATGAATTCAGAAATGGGTGGTGATTTCAATATGCGGATCAATAAAACGACCATTATGGCAGGAGAAATCGAAACAGAATCCTATATACTCAGGGGGGATGAATTGTATTATGACCGTGATAAAGGCACGAACAGTGCCGCCGGAAATGTATATATGTTCTCTAAACAAGATGAAATTATTATTACGGGGCAGATGGCAGATAATGACGAATTAAATGGGATTACCAAGATCTATGGCCAACCGCTGCTGAAGAAACTATTCGAGAATGACACCCTCTATCTGGTAGCTGATACGCTGGTATCAATTGATGACAGCCTGGATGTAAATAAAAAGTTATTGGCCTACCATAATGTGCGTATCTACAGGCAGGACCTGCAGGGAAAAGCTGATTCCCTGCTTTATGCCCTATCGGATTCCGTACTTTATTTATACAATGATCCTATACTCTGGAACGAAGGGAACCAGATAGAAGCAGACTCTATGAACATTGAATTCAGAAATAACCAGATCCACACCTTAAACCTCCAGTTTAATTCATTTATGGTTTTGAGGGATTCCCTGGATCATTTCAACCAGTTGAAAGGAAAAAACATGACAGGTTACTTTGAGGACAATAAAATTAACCGCCTGAATGTAGATGGGAATAGTGAATGCATATTTTTCGCCCTGGATGAAGAAGACGCTTCCCTCACCGGGGTGAATAAGATCCTGTGCAGTTCAATGGTTATACGATTTGTGGATAATAAGGCCGATAATATGTCATTTTATACCAATCCCGAAGCTACATTTATACCACCACATGAGTTAAATGAACCTGATACACGACTGAAAGGTTTCGCCTGGAGGGAAAATGAAAGGCCCACCCTGGAAAACATTCTCAATCCGCCTCCTGAACCGGAGACAGGATCCGGGGAGGAAACTCTGGAGGAAACTCTGGATGGAACTCAGGATGGAACTCAGGAGGAAATCCAGGATGTACCCCCCAAAGCCAACAGGAATAAAACAATACCGGCGGCTAAAATCAAGAATTAAGTGACTGTGATTTAGGTTGTTTTGATTCTCTTTTTTCTACTTCCCAAAATATACAAATAATTGTTAATTATAATGATCTCAAGTATATTTGCACCCTTATGCGAAAAGGAATGCGTGTCATATTGCTGATCTGGCTGGTAACGGCAGTAATATTTTCCTCCTGTAATAATTTCCGAAAAATACAGAAATCGGGTGATTGGGAGTTGAAATACAGAGCAGCAATGGAGTATTACGATAAGGAAGATTACTTCAAGGCAGCTACACTTTTCGAAGAGATCATTCCGATATTAAGGGGGCGGCCTGAAGCAGAAAGGGTTCAGTTTTACTTCGCATATGCTCATTATTACCAGAAGCAATATATCCTGAGTTCGCACTATTTTCAAACGTTTTTTAACATTTACTCCCGGAGTGAACTTGCTGAGGAGGCCATGTATATGCATGCATATTCTCTCTTCCTGGATTCACCGGATTTTTATCTGGACCAGACCAGCAGCTATGACGCTATTTATGCCATGCAGTCATTCCTGAATACATATCCGAATAGCGGCTATAAGAAACAGGCCAACCAGATCATTGATCAATTACAGATCAAACTGGAAGAAAAAGCTTATGCAAATGCAATGCAGTTCTATAAGTTGGAAAAATATCATGGCGGAGAAGGATTACGGGCTGCTTTAATTTCATTTGAAAACTTCCAGAAAGATTATCCTGATTCCAGGTTGAATGAGGAGATCAGCTTCTTTAAGATAGAATGCTCCTATAAACTGGCTAAGAACAGTATTAGAAGCCGGCAAAGGGAGCGTCTTATGGATACCATAGAATTTTACGAATACTTTATTGATACTTACCCGTCGAGT
Source organism: uncultured Cyclobacteriaceae bacterium (assembly GCA_965365715.1). Lineage (GTDB taxonomy): Bacteria > Bacteroidota > Bacteroidia > Cytophagales > Cyclobacteriaceae > JAGTVG01. The sequence continues at coordinate 5,283 of CBDUCT010000109.1, forward strand.
GATAATATCAGAGATGCAGAAGACATCTATATTGATATCCTCGATGATCTTGAAAAACTTGCGAAAAACAATTTATAATTAAAATAAAAATTATGTCACTTAATGCTTCATTAATAACCAGGGACACCTATAAGATCAGCGAACCTACAGAAAACCTGTATGAGTCTGTGGCCGTCATCGCAAAAAGGGCCCGGCAGATCTCAGCAAGGCAGAAGGAAGAGCTGAATGCCAAACTGGCTGAATTTGCATCCACAGTTGATAATCTTGAAGAGATCTTTGAAAACCGTGAGCAGATTGAGATATCCAGATTTTACGAAAGGATGCCAAAACCCACTACAGTGGCAACGGAAGAATTTCTTAATGGAGAACTTAGTTTCAGAATTGCAGACTTTGAAGAAGAGAAGAAGGACTTCTAATACACTATGCTCCGCGGTAAGAAAATACTAATAGGGATATGCGGCAGCATTGCAGCATATAAAATTGCCATACTTACGCGGTTACTGAAAAAAGAAGAGGCGGAGGTACAGATAATTATGACTGACTCTGCTCAGGATTTTATAACACCACTTACATTATCAACACTTTCTAAAAATCCCGTTTTTAAGGATTTTCAATCCGATAGTTCAGGGGAATGGAACAGCCATGTGGAATTGGGTCTTTGGGCTGATCTGTTGGTGATTGCTCCTGCAAGTGCCAATACAATAGCTAAGATGGCCAACGGCCTTTGTGACAACCTCCTTCTCGCGGTATATCTCTCTGCAAGATGCCCTGTATATTTGGCTCCAGCTATGGACCTGGATATGTACCAGCATCCGGCAACATTAAATAATATTGAACAGTTACAGTCCTGTGGCAATTCCATAATATCTGCTGAGCATGGGGAACTGGCCAGCGGCCTGGTGGGAGAAGGAAGAATGGCAGAACCGGAATCTATCCTGGAGGTCATTAAAGCCCACTTTAAAAAAAAAGAAAAATTTGAAAACCTGACAGCCCTGGTTACGGCGGGACCAACTTACGAATCCATTGATCCAGTAAGGTTTGTCGGTAACTATTCGTCCGGAAAGATGGGCTACGCACTAGCACAGCAACTGGCCTACAGCGGAGCAAAGGTTAAGCTGGTATCAGGCCCGGTCTCCATCGAAATTGACCATCCGAACATTGAAAGAATTGATGTGACCAATGCAGAAGAAATGCTGAAGGCATCAAAAAAAGTCTATAAAGAGTGCCATATAGCTATTTTCTCTGCAGCTGTTTCAGATTATAAACCGGCTGATGTAGCAGATCAAAAAATCAAAAAAGAATCTGAGCGCTTTAATTTACAAATGAAAAAAAATCCTGACATCGCCTATGAGTTAGGAAAAATCAAAAAGAATAATCAAATAAATGTAGGTTTTGCACTTGAAACAGAAAATGAAATTGAAAATGCTTCGTTAAAATTAAAGAAGAAGAATTTTGATTTTATTGTAATGAATTCACTCCGTGACGAAGGCGCGGGTTTCTCAGTGAATACAAACAAAGTTGAGATCATTGATGCCTCGGGCATCAGAAAATCATTCGGGCTTAAGCCCAAAGATGAAGTTGCAAAAGATATTATTGATTATTTATATGAGAAGATCAATAGCTAAGAGGTTTTTAAGTTTACTTTTCTTTCTTACCCTTATCCCGGGCCTGAATTCAGCCCAGGAACTGCTTTGTCAGGTTACCGTGAATGCCCAGCAGGTCCAGTCAACCGAAAGAGCCATCTTCAGGGAAATGGAAGTCACCTTTGCCCGGTTCCTGAACGATATGAAATGGACAAATGAGGTATACCAGGTCCATGAACGAATTCGCTGCAATCTGAATATTACCATCAACAGCATGCCGGCTATAGGTGTCTTTACTGCCAATGTACAGGTGCAATCTGTGAGGCCCATATACGATACCAATTATGAAACCATAGTTTTAAACTATGCCGACAGAAGTTTTGAATTTCAATATACCGAATCCATGCCACTGGAATATGTTGAAAATAATTTCAATAACAACCTGGTGTCCATGCTTTCTTTTTACGCTTACGTGATCATTGGCCTTGACCATGATACCTTCAGCCTCCTGGGAGGAAGTGAATTTTACAGTAAAGCCCTGGCTATAGCTAACCTGGCCCAGCAGTCGGAATCACCCGGCTGGCAACCATTTGACAACAACCGTAACCGCTACTGGTTAATTGAGAACCTGACCAACACCCAGCTTCAGGGAATCCGCGAAGGATACTACGCCTATCACAGGATGGGCCTGGACCGGTTTATAACAGATCCTGAAGATGCAAGGGTCCAGATACTCGGCGTATTAAAGGAGGTTGAAGAGATAAAAGACCTTTACACCAATTCTATCCTGGTAATTTCCTTTTTTGATGCCAAGACCAATGAATTGATCAATATTTACAAAGAAGGGAATATTCAGGTCCGGCGTGATGTATATAATATTCTAACAAAAGTTGATCCTACCAAAACGGAAAGATACAAGGAGATCATTCAGAATTAAACCCGTTAAAAATTTCTCTGGGATTTAATCGATTAGGTTTCCGAAAATAAATAATCACGGAGTATATTTGTTAACGACCATTGATTGTCAATGTAATCTGGGAGCAAAATTATTTTTCTCTCAATCGTTAAATATTAGATCTTTCCAGCTTAAATTATGTTGATCAGTTTACGTATACAGAATTATGCATTGATCAGGCAATTAGAGATCTACCCATCCGCCAGGATGAATATTATCACCGGCGAGACGGGTGCCGGGAAATCTATCATGATCGGTGCTGTAGGTTTGTTGCTTGGCAACCGCGCTGACACTAAAGTATTATATGATAAAGACCAGAAATGCATTATTGAAGGTGTTTTTGACATTTCTGAATATAATCTTGAAGCATTTTTCTTAGCAAATGACCTGGATTACAATACGGAAACCATCATCAGAAGAGAAATAACCCCTGCCGGAAAATCAAGGGCATTTATCAATGACACACCGGTTCTACTGGATGTTTTGCGCGGCCTCAGTTCTTATTTAATGGACATACATTCACAGAGTGATTCTTTATTACTGGGATCGGAAGACTATCAGCTTTCTGTCGTTGATGCCTTTGCACAAAACCTGGCCCTTCTCGAAGCATACAGAACTGATTTCAAAAATTATAAGACTTTGAAGAGTAAACTGGTCAAAATGGAAGCTGAAGCCGAGGTTATTAAAAAGGAGGCCGACTATAACCATTTTCTATTCGAGGAATTAAGAGAGGCTAAACTGCAGGCAGAAGAACAGGAATCATCAGAAGAGGAACTGGCAACCCTTGAGCATGCCGGTGAGATCACATCCAAATTGATGGAAACTATAGAACTATTGCAAAACGGTGAATTCTCGGTTTCGGAAAATTTATCCGCTGCTCAGAAATTGCTGGGTTCTCTGAAAAACTATTCTCATATCCTGGCTGAATTTAATGAAAGGCTTCAAAGCTCATTGTTGGAATTAAAGGATCTGACCAATGAAATCGAAAAAGAATCGCAGAAAATCGATAATGACCCGGACAGGATTGAAGAATTACAGAATAGACTGAGCCTGATATACCGACTGGAACAAAAACACCAGGTATCATCAATATCTCAGCTGCTGGCTATAAAAGATGGTCTTGAGGAAAAGGTAAATAAAAATTTATCCCTTGATGAGGAAATCAATGCCTTGAAGAAGCAGGTTGATGAATCCTTCGCAGTCCTGACCAGATCCGGGAAAAAACTAAGTGATGCCAGGATACAGCATTTTGGTAAGATATCCGAAAAGATTGAAGATATGCTTAAAAATCTTGGTATCCCGAAAGCAAAGCTATTGATAGAACACGATCATGTACCACCGAACAGTTCAGGGATGGATGAAGTGAGGCTGAAATTCAGTGCTAATAAAGGCATAAAACCCATGGACCTCAAAAGTGTGGCCTCCGGGGGAGAATTCTCGAGGTTGATGTTTTGTGTAAAATATATCATCGCAAGTAAAAAAGCCTTACCGACATTGATCCTGGATGAGATTGATACAGGCGTTTCCGGTGAGATCGCCATAAAAATGGCCCTTATGATGCAGCAAATGTCTGAACAGCATCAGGTAATTGCCATTACGCACCTGCCGCAGATCGCTTCTTCAGGTGATTACCATTACTTTGTTTTCAAGGATAATACTGCCGACAAATCTGTTAGTCTGATCAAGGAGCTAAGCGGGGAGGAGAGGATTACCGAGATTGCCAAGATGATAGGTGGCGATCATCCTACTGAGGCTGCTTTCGAAAATGCTAAAGAATTATTAAGTAAAGCATATATAAACTAGATAATACTACATTATTTTAATCCTTTTTTAGTAATATTACCGGTCGAAATAAAATCAGAATAAAAATTTAATTATTAACATAAAAAAGTAATAAAAATCATGGGTAAAACTGCAATTTTTTATGGATCCACAGAAGGCAATACAGAA
>CBDUCT010000110.1:0-9713 GCA_965365715.1 uncultured Cyclobacteriaceae bacterium
CAAGTGAACGAAATCTTGAAATAGCTCAGAAACAGGCCCGATTGGGAAGTTGGACATGGCTTGTTGAGAAAGATATTGTGGAATGGTCCAGGACATTATATGATATTGTTGGACTTGATCCAGAAAAACCACCTCCTACCTATGAAGAGCATCCAGAAATTTATGTAAAGAAAAGTTGGAATGTATTAAAAAAGAAAGTTGAAAGGGCGGTGCAATCAGGAGAATCTTACGATTTAGAATTGGACATGGTCCATAAAAATGGACAGATAATAAATACTTCCACCCGAGGGATAGCTATAAAAGATGATAACGGGAAAGTGATTAAACTCCATGGGATCGTTCAGGACATCACGGATCGAAAACGAGCAGAATCAGAACATGATAAACTTTTTAATGTCTCCTTCGACCTACTCTCTATCGCAGGATTTGACGGTTATTTTAAAGAACTAAACCCGGCCTGGGAAAAGGTTACTGGTTACACAATAGCTGAATTAAAAGAGAAACCTTTCCTGGATTTTATCCATAAAGATGACAGGACAAAAACACAAGCTGAAATAGAAAAATTGTTAATTGGTGGCCACACATTCAACTTTGAAAACAGGTATAAAATCAAAAACGGCCAGATCCTTCATTTATCATGGACAGCAACCCCATTGCCGGAAGAGAATTTAATGTATTGCATAGCAAGAGATGTCACAGAACAAAAGTCTTCTGAACAAAAGGTCCTCGAACATCAGCAACGACTTATAGACCTGACCCATGAACTAACAATTTCTGAAGAAAAAGTGCGAAAACAGATAGCTGCCGATCTGCATGACAATGTGGGACAGATGTTAGCTTCTATGCGTATGCAGATGGCCAGAATCACTGATATGGAAGAAAATCCTGAGCTAGCAGTGCGCATGAAAAGCATTTCCCAGGGATTATTGAAATCCATTCAAGGTACCAGGGCAGCTATATTTGATCTAAGTTCTCCACAGCTGAATGAAATTGGATTGGTTGCTGCAACACACGATTGGATGATAGAGCAAATCGAACAAAAGCATCATATTAAAACGGTTATTTTAAGTGATTTGGAGGATTTTAAACTGAACGAAAATACTACGTATTTGCTTTTTAGAAGCCTCAAAGAATTGATGATGAATGCTGTGAAACATGCGAAAGCACGCCAGCTAAAAGTGGCATTCAGAAAAAAAGACAACTTTCTTGAAATAGCCGTAGAAGATGATGGAGTAGGATTTGATTACAATCCGGATTTGCTGCGATTAAAAAGCGATTCCTACGGGCTCTTCAGCGTTCAGGAAAGAATGTCAGACTTAGGGGGATCAATGGAAGTAGATGCTGTCAAAGATAAAGGCACACTTATAAAATTAACTGTACCACTTAGAGAGAAGTCATTGTGAAAAAAAATAAAGTACTTATTGTAGATGATCACCCTTTAACACGTGCTGGTGTGCGCAGCCTTCTCGAGTCAAATAGCAATATTGACATCATCGGAGAGGCTAAGGATGGATTGGATGCTGTAATGCAGACACGCGAGAAAAAGCCGGATATTATCATAATGGATATTACCATGCCGCGTTTATCGGGGATAGATGCGACCAGAGAGATATTGGAGAAACAACCAGATATAAAAATTATTGCGCTTTCTATTCATTCAGGTCAGAAATTCGTAAAGGGAATGCTGAATGCAGGAGCTGTAGGTTATCTTTTAAAAGATGAAGTGCCTGAAGAGCTTTTAAAAGGGATTGAAAAAGTACTAATAGGCGATATCTTTCTCAGCTCCACCATAACCAGGGCAGCGCTAGCAAAAGAAAATATATCGGAAGAAGGTAGAATAATAAATGTCCTTGCTTCAAAATTGCATCCTCCGCCTGTATTGCCGGATTATGTGGTGCGCTCCAAGATCATTCTTCAACTGGAAAGCAATGTTGTAAAACCCCTGTCTTTGATTTCTGCAGGAGCAGGATACGGAAAAAGCGCAATAGCAAGCCAGTGGCTGGAACAAACACAACATCATAAATCCTGGATTACGCTGGATAATGAACATAATGACTTGCGTATTTTTCTTAGTTATTTGGTAGCATCCATTGAAAAGGTTTTTCCGGGAATGCTGAAAAATACAAAGGATTTGGTATCAACAACCATACTTCCATCCGTAAAAAATATATCCAATACATTGATCAATGAATTGTGTGATATCGATGAGGATTTCATCCTGGTGTTGGATGATTACCATCATATAAAAGAAGGTAAAGTCCATGAACTCATCAATGCCTGGCTGCATTTCCCACCACCTCACATTCACCTTTGTATTATAACCCGGCGAGATCCCCCATTAAATATTAGAGCATTACGATTAGCGGGAAGGATGACGGAGATCAGAATGGAGATTCTGTCTTTTACGAATTCCGAAATTTCAGAATTTTACAATCAAATAAAGAACATTGATCTCTCAACAGAATCTATAGAAATTCTTCATAGTAAAACCGAAGGATGGGTATTGGCATTAAGGTTGTTCTCAATGATAATGAATGATGAAAACGAGATCGATCAGGTAATGAAATCAGACGAAGGCGAATTGAGTTCTTTGTCAGAATACTTACTAAGTGAAGTATTAAATAAACAACCACAACAGGTACAGGATCAGCTCATCAAGACATCGATACTTAATAGGTTTTGTCGTGAATTAATTGATGAAGTTTGCAATCCATTTGTTGAGGATCCATCAACACAAGGTGTAAACAACGATCTCATTCAATGGCTTCACAATTACAATTTGTTTGTGGTTCCGCTGGATACAAGTAAGCAATGGTTCCGCTATCACCACCTGTTCCAAGAATTTTTGCAAATTCAATTAAAAAATCGGTTGAGCAATAAGACGATTGCAGACCTGCACTTAAAAGCAAGCAATTGGTTTGAAAAAGAGAGCTTTCTTGATGAAGCAATGTATCATGCTTTACTCATCGGGGCAAGTGATAGGCCAGTAGAAATTATCAAAACACACCGTATGATCCTGCTAAATAAGGGCAAGTGGCAATTATTAACCAGTCTTTATCGTAGGCTCCCCAAATCGGTTACTGAGACGGATCCCGAATTGCTATTGGTTGAGGCCTATATTTCGTTCTATCTAGCTGATCATAAAAAAGTAGGAGAAATTGTCGATATGATCAAACCACTCATGGGTAAGATAGATCAAGATTCAATACTTCATGCTGAATACGAATTTTTCATAGGTTATGTGACCATGTATTTAAGAAAAGATGCAGAATCTAGTCTTAAGCATTTCAAAACAGCGCTTAGGGAAATTCCAGAAAGTGCTTCCTACCCAAGAGCCTTGGTGGAATTATTTTATCCGATGTTTTCCCAGATGGCAGGTCGATACACGGAGGCAATAAATTGGTTAGAGAAAATAATAGATAAGTCTGAAAATTTTGTACCAATTCGACAGGATCGATTGCTTTTGAGTCTTCTTTTGACAAGTACTTCACAGGGAGATCTAGATCTGGTGGAACGTTATTAAATGCATTGCTTAAGCATAGCCCGTGAAAATGAAATAGATGATTCTCTTGGTAATTGTCTTATGGTAGTAGGGGACCTTTTTTTACGACGTGGGGAATGGAAGCTCGCTATTGGATATTTTGAAGAAGTGCTGGTCATAAAATACGATGTGCATATCCGATGTGTTATTGATTGTATGACCGGATTGGTAAGTGTGTATGGCATGTTAGGGGATCATGAAAAATGTAAAGAACTCATTAAAGAACTACATGATTTCACAAAGGATCTAGGTGATTATTACCAGCAGTTTTTATGGTCATGCAAGATCAGATATCATATCCTTACAAAAGACGTAAAGAAGGTTCGTGAATTGTTGTTCCCATATAGACCGGACTTTGTGCATCTCGTGTTCTGGATTGACATTCCTGAGATCACCTTTACCCGGGCACTAATATTTGAGGGATCTGAAGAAAGCCTTACAAAAGCAGAAGAAGAACTAAGCAAGCTGGATAAAATGACCTCGGCTCAACACAACCGGATTCATTTGCTGGAAGTTTATGCCCTTCAGGCACTTCTATATGACAAGCTTGGAGATGCAGGCAAGGCCCAGGAAAAATTAATAAAATCCATTGAACTGGCAGAGCCTGGAAGAGTTGTAACTTTTTACGTAGAATTGGGCGCTCCGCTAAAACAGTTGATTCAGAAAATGCCTGATGAGATTAAAGAAAGACCTCTCCTAACTACGATTGATAAAATAATGAAATCAATAGAACAAACACAGTTAGATAAATTGAAGGAAAACAGGGCTGATAAAACCAGACAGAATCAAAAGCTAAATCTCTTAACTCAACGAGAAATAAAGGTCCTTGAATGCATCGCTGATGGTTTACGCAATCAGGAAATAGCAGAAAAACTGTTCAATTCTGAAGAAACCATCAAGAAACACATTTACCATATGTTTCAGAAACTAGGGGTAAAGAATAGATTGAGCCTTGTAAGCAAGGCTAAAGAAGAGGGTATTTTGACCTGAGTAATTATATTACCCAATATCCTTTTTTCCTGCGATAATCAAGGCATTTGCGCATAATTGATGTTTTATTTGCCTTTATACTTCTTAGCAAACCAGGTGTCACCGCAGCTATATTCCCTTTTATTGTTGGGTTCTGGATTATTGTTTATGGAGCGATATTCATTACAGATTCATTTAATGATATAGTCATTACGATCGGATATGGTGATGAGTCCTGCTGGCACACTTTAAATGCCCCAGTTGAGATATATGAACACCAGGAAAGCAATGGATAGGTTTCAACACTTGAGATCCTGAATTATTTCTTAATCCATCTGAACTGGTAACTGAGGGCAATTGCGTCAAAATCCGCGCCGCGCTCAAATCGTCTGCTCATAAAACTTGTTAGTCTAATAACATGGTTCTGACAGATGGTAACAGCAACATTTAATGCTACTCGCAAGTTTGATATTCGAGTATCTTTTAATTCTCCATTAATATAGGTTTTGCCTCCAACAAGATACCCGGAACTTAGCGATATCCACCAGTTGCCTTTGAAAGATCGGATCACATGCATTTTCAATCCTCCGAGCGGATTTTGTGTGAAAGTATTATCGCCCAGAAATTCATAGTTCGGAGTAATGAATGCTGCATTAATATGACCTTCCAGGGTCCAGTTATTCCAAAACTTTGAAATACCCCAGGTCGGCCAAAAGACCCAACGGTTTGATCCCAGATTTACCAAATAATTGGGGTTGTATTGTCCAGTGGGGCAAATGATCCTTAAACTCATGCCGCTTATCAATGATGGTTTGTAATCCCGGAATTCTTCTTTTGTTAAAGAGGGTGCACCAGTAAAATTTACAGTCAATCGAATTCTTGCGTCACCAAAGCCACTAACTGACCTTGACGAATCGATACCATCCACAACAGTTCCATAATCACCTGAAGACCAGGGGACTGTTAGATCAACTTTTCCGGACAGACCGAATATCCTGATGGATCTAACATATGCTCCGAGAATCGTATGCAATTTCGAATCCAGGTCCTCAATAGGTAATTGAGGGTCAAGCAAAACATTGCCTCCCGAATAACTGTATCCAGTCACAAGGAAGTTCATACCCCTAGGAATATTAGTGAAGGACCTTGGTTCAAGTTCCTGTGAAAAAGATGGATTGCTGAAGATAATGAATATGAAAACATATATCGCTGGGATCTTATGAAAGAGCCTAAAGACAATAAATTGTTGATGTACAGTCTTAATTTTCAATTGATCAGATATATGTAATTAAGTATTAAAAATATAAATATTTAGCCTCAATTATGCTAATAAACAAGTGGGTATTTAGCCCAATATACCACTTTTATACCCCTTTTTAGTGTTGTCTATAATCTATTCCAAGCCTAACTTTGCTATCAGATAGTGAAAAAACAATTACAAACCTAAACTTTGAAATCATGATAATAGGACTTGTCAGTTTAATAATGTCACTCTTTCTCGGGGGGAGCCTGGATGTCTTTTACATCGATAAAATAGAGCAGGGCATAAACAAAGAGGTGGCGGACAAGGATCGCAAAAAAGATTTGAAGAATGATCTTAAAGCGTATACCAAAAGTGTTAAGGAATTTAACAAGATGCGAAAGAGTCAATTGAAAGATTTGAAGAAAAAAAATCTTGACAGGAGCACTACTGAGGAATGGTATGCAGAATTCTATGAGTCACGCATGCAGGAAAGAATTAAACTGCAAAAAACCTTCATTGAACAGAGAATATCTTTGCAGCAAAAAATCACAGACGATGAATGGGATGCTATCATGAAAAAAGCCTCAGATGAAACGACCAAGCAGGCAGAAAAGGAGCAAAGGAAGGAAATGGAGAATAAGGGCAAGAATATCTTTCGTGTTCAGGAAAAAGCCATCGAGGACAACATTGCTGAGCAGGATAGAAGGGTGATTTTATTAGAGGCATTGGGTGTATTTGAGGCACTTTATGATCAAATCCACGAATCATATGAAAATATCAATGTAAACGAAAGTCAGTTCTTAGCCGACAAAGATGCCTCCGAAGAGGAAATGCTTATTTTGGCTGAACTGCTGAATGAGCAGAGAGTAGCGTTATATGAGGGCAATACAGCCTTTCTAATAGCTATGCAGGCAACAGCAACGGATGAAGAATGGACACCCATTATGAAGGCATATAATAAGCTATTGGAGTAAAAAATAGTTAAATTACCAAAAGCAATTTACGGCATATTGAATACATGTACTTATTAATATATAAATAAAGGATCATGAAGAGAAAATTTTTGAAATCCCTGGTAGTTCTAATACTAATTCTTACTCCCTTAACTACCCCATTTGCTCAAAATATTGGAGAGCCAAACCGGGAAAAAGAGGGTCCTAATCCATTAAAGAATGTGTACTTTGGTGAGGAGCACATGCACACCCGAAATTCTTTTGACGCCTTCACTGTTGGCGTTTCTGCCACCTGGGAAGATGCTTATCGATTTGCCATGGGCGAAGAAATTGAGTTGTCAACTACAGGGGAAAAGATGAAACGAAGAACACCCTATGATTTCGTGACCATTACAGATCATTCAGAATACTTTGGAGTATTGAAAGATCTCGTGAATCCGGCAAGCCCATTATCAAAAACGGATTTAGCGAAGCAACTGGCCCAGGGTAAAACAGATCCGGCAGCAGCTAAGGCAGCTGTATCGATGTTAATTGGTTCTTTAGTTTCCAATTCACCATTGGAAGAATTTGTTACCCCGGAACTGCTGGTCTCAAATTGGCAAAATTTTGTAGAAACAGCAGATAAATTTTACAAACCTGGAGAGTTTACCACATTATATGGTTTTGAGTGGACGTCTATCCCCAATGGTCGCAACATGCACCGGAATGTGTTTTTCAGAGATAAACCACCGGTTGTACCATTTTCCTCCTTCAATTCCATCGAACCAGAGGATTTGTGGACCTATCTGGAGATCAACCGCAACCAAGGCATCAAGTGTTTTGCAATTCCTCACAACAGCAATGTATCCAACGGTTGGATGTTTTCCGATCGAAAATTTCAAGGAAAAGTAGGTACAGATGGAGGGAAAATTGATGCGCGTTACGCAAGACGACAGCAGGAAAATGAACCTTTGTTGGAGATGTTTCAGACCAAAGGTGGATCAGAAGCACATCCAATACTTTCTCCCAATGATGAATTTGCTGATTTCGAACAGTTTCCTAACTTAATAAATTTGGGAGTTCCTGCGAAGATCACTTCGGGGGCATTTGTACGACAGGGCCTTGTTGTAGGTATGCGAATTGAAGATGAAGTGGGCTATAATCCATATAAAATGGGCATTACAGCTGGTGCCGATGTACATTCTGGTTACCAGGGTAACGAGGAATTTGATTGGAAAGGGGCTCATGGAAACCAGGATGATACTCCTGAAAAGAGACTTTCGCCAGTTCCCAATGCATCTGGAGACAAAGGTTATGCTGTAAGTTCTGCAGGCACAACAGCGGTGTGGGCAACTGAAAATACCCGAGAAGGTATTTTTGATGCTATGAAAAACAAAGAAACGTATGGAACATCCGGAACCTTAATCAGACTTCGTTTCTTCGGTGCCTGGAATTTTGATGATAAGCTGACAAGTGACCCTGATTTTGTAAAGAAAGCCTATGATGCAGGGGTACCCATGGGGCAGGATCTGAAACCGAAACCTGCATCAGCTAAAGCACCAACATTTGCGGTTTGGGCTTTAAAAGACCCGGAAAGTGGTAATTTGGACCGTATTCAAATCATTAAGGGATGGGTTGATCCAAATACAGGTTATCCACGCGAAAAGATTTATGACGTAGTTTGGTCAGATGACCGAATCATTGATCCAGAAACAGGAAAATTACCTCCGGTTGGAAACACAGTAAGTGTAAAAAAAGCTACCTATAAGAATTCCATTGGAGATTCTCAGCTAAGCGCTGTTTGGACAGATCCTGATTTTGATCCAAAAATGAAGGCAGTTTACTATGTGCGCGTTCTTGAGATCCCGACACCAAGATGGTCAACGTACGATGCGGCTAAACTAGGTGTTGAACCACCAAAAGATGTGCCCGCAACAATTCAAGAACGTGCATGGTCGTCGCCTATATGGTACAGTCCAAAAAATAAAGAGTAACTGGTGGAGCGCATTTATCAAAACACAAAATTAGAATTACAAATAATTTTAATCGCAACATTTATGAAAACTACAAAAAATTTATTTTTTATTCTCATAAGGTCTGCTCGGCTTATCATTGGAATTGCGGCTTTCTTCATGATTAATGCCCCCATTTATGGGCAGGAAGACAAGCCCAACATCCTGGTTATCTGGGGTGATGATGTGGGCATCACTAATATTAGTGTTTACAGTCATGGAATGATGGGATATCAAACACCCAACATTGACCGTATAGCCAAAGAAGGTGCGTTATTCACCGATTATTATTCCGAGCAAAGCTGTACGGCGGGGCGTTCGTCTTTTATCACAGGTCAGATTCCATTTCGCGTAGGTTTATCCAAAGTAGGAATGCCAGGTGCCAGGCAAGGGCTAAGTGATAAAGATCCAACTTTGGCTGAGTTGCTCAAGAATTTCGGTTATACTTCTGGCCAATTTGGCAAGAATCACCTTGGTGATCGTAATGAATACCTTCCTACAGTGCACGGCTTCGACGAGTACGCGGGTGTCTTGTATCACTTAAATGCACTTGAGGAACCTGAAAACATCGATTACCCTAAAGATCCTGAATTTTTTGCAAAATTCGGACCCAGAGATGCAATTCATACCTGGGCAACGGATAAAGATGATCCTACTGTTGATCCACGTTTTGGTAAAGTAGGCAAGCAGAAGATCGAAAGCCTCGGCCAGGTAACTAAAAAACGGATGGAGACATACGATGATGAAACAATCGCTCAGACACTAAAATTCATGAATACTGCCGTCGAAGACGACAAACCATTTTTCATCTGGCATAATACAACCCGTACGCATGCCTTTACGCACTTGAGAAAGAAATATATGGACATGGTCCCGGAAAAAGGCTTTATGGGTGCTGCTATGACTGAATTTGATGATGGCATAGGTGTTTTATTAGATGAACTGGACAAGCTTGGAATTGCAGAGAACACAATTGTTATAATCTCCAGTGATAATGGTGCTATGCAATTCAGCTG
>CBDUCT010000111.1:0-9663 GCA_965365715.1 uncultured Cyclobacteriaceae bacterium
AATTTCTTCTTCCTGCGGATCCACCTCAACAAATTGCTTCAGATCATAACTTATTATGTCATTGATCTCAAAACTGTTATCCCAGAGCAATTTACCCTGTTCCCCGAAACCAATCACAATCGCATGTGTATACTTATAACCCGCAAAATAGGAGTTGTTCTGACCGCGTCGTGAATAGTAATTTGGATAATAATTCATATAACCCCCGTAATAACTGGTACTATTGTATTTTGGATAGTAAGCTTCCCCGACTAAGATGTATTCATCATGATATTTTATAATATCATGAACAAGTAATCTGTAATTGAATTTGAGTTTTTTTCCTTTAATTTTTTTTCTTTTAATCCTTTCCTGAACCCTTTTCTCCCTTTTCGCCTTCATATAACTAAAGAAATTATCCAATTCACCGTAATTATAGTACTTCAGTGTTTGTTCTTCATTCTCGTCAATGTGAGCAAGAAAAATACCACGGGAATATCTGAAGTTTTTATTCGAATATGTGCCGGCTATCAGATCTATATCATTGTCGATGGTGACAAACCGGGCATCCAGGAGACTTGTATTATCTTCCGGAAGTATTGTGGTATTCTCTATCATTGTCCCGTCTTCCTTGAATTGTGTAACCACGATGGAATAGTTTTTATTTATGGTTCTTATGGATGACAACACAGTCAGAACACCCCGTTCATCATTAATGTGCACATCCACGAGCCTGCTTCTTTCTTCGTAGAATCCAGGAAGAGCAAGCGTTTTACCTTCCCTGAAGAAATACTGAAGGATCGTGGGTTTGTTGTTGAAATATCCTCCAAAGATTGCTGTATTATTAAGTATTTCAAATTCTGTTAATTGAATGTTCAGGGACCTTTTAACATTGTACTTCTGATACAATCCAGTGATCATGTTTACTTCAAGTATTATATGATCATCTTTATATGATTCAGGCATCACAAACAGCAGATATACCTTATTTTTATAGTAATCATATCCAAGCAAGTCGTAGTTGAAGCGAAGGTAGATATCTTTTCTCCATTTCATCATTAATGCCGTATCCAGGACATTTATTTCCCAAACCATATCTCCTTTTTGTGCCTTTTCCATATTCTTTCGAATTAAGAATAATCCGTTCTCTTCAGCTGAGATGATATTGAAGTACTCATCCTGCCAATCAACCTCAACTTCAAATCTTGATGGTTGCTGAACCTGTGAGATGGCCTTTTCTGTCAAATGAAGATTTGACAGGATAAATATTACGAATACTATTTTTAAGAATTCTCTCATTCTTTATGCAAGCATTTTATAATTTCTAATTAACGAATTACTGCTTTTTACTGCTTAAATTTAATAAAAGAATATAAGCTATCTTTTATAATGTAAGTATAATTGTTAACTAATTTAGTGCATACCTTGTTACAAATTTACATAATAATCTTTGGCGGGAAGTGAATCAAATATTGCAAAATGTTATATCCAATACGATAAGGATGAGAAAAACAAGTGCGAATTTAGCGATAGAAGATTGAATATTGTTTATAGGGGCAGGAGATCAGAATTCCCAATAGAAAATTTGGTTTCTCTAGGTGTAAACCATAGGAAATTACTCATCCCAATCATACTCAGTGGTATTCTTACACCTCTTATTTCCGTTGGATTTTTCAAAGGGCTTTTTCATCCATTTGTTGCATTGATATTTATTATAGGGGGTGTATTTACATTTTATATTGGCTGGCTTGGTGAGAAAGTCCTGACAGTTAACCTCATAAATTCCTATCATGATTTTTCTGTTAAATTGGTTTCTTACAATCTGAATGAGTTTATAAACTTTGTCAATCAATATTTGCAGAAGGAACCTATTGATAAGCGGGTATTGTATATGGAGTTCATCAAGGATAAAGATCATATAGACATTAAAAAATACCTTTCAAAAGATACCAAAGACAGGAAACTTTTTTCTTTCTGGAATTTAAAAGATATGTATGCTGAGGGAAAAGTTCTCCCCAATGCAAGTTATATCGTTATTGACCCCCTAAAAGCTGGTACGCAAGTAAAGTATTCTCAGGACAACGATGATCAAATACTTATTCCCAGGATAAAAGGTGATATTAATTCCGAATCAGTACTGCGTATTATAGATTTCGATGAGATCCGAAACCTTTTTTAAATGACTGAATTATCAGTTATGCTTACAATAATGTAAGATTTTTAAATATATTAGCCTTTCCATGTTGAAAAGCAAATACGATACAAAAACCAAATCGTTTGATCCTATTTTACCTGCGATAAAAGAATGGCCGGTAGTCAGACTTGGCAAAAACAGGAAGGAGTTTATAGAGGAGGTCGTAGAAGCAAGTTTTTCTAAAATTATTCAGTTAAGAGGAAATACAGAGCTTCTGAAGGAAGAACTTGAGATTACCATGTTCAAGGAAAGACTAAGGGTAAAGGAGAATCCATGGAAGGTTGATCCTGAAGACGAGGCGTTTTTCTGGTCAAACGTAAAGAAAAACCTCTTGCATCTATCCTCTGAAAATGACCAGGAAGTAGAACAAGAAACCCATGATATTCTTAGAGAGATTATTTCAAGATATGCCAATGAAATAGCAGGTAATTTTAAGCCATCACACTACAGGATGGCCAGATCCATTGTAACTTTTGGATTTAGCAGATTATTGAATGCGGCAAAGCTCGGATCTTTTATGGGATTTTTCAAAGGAAACCTCACGCTTCAGGATAAAATTCATATTGAAGGCGAAATCGAGCAATTGAGAAACCTGGCTAAGATTGGAACAATTGTAATGGTTCCTACACATTTCAGTAATCTGGATTCCATAACTATTGGATTTGTCATTCATACACTCGGTCTGCCTCCATTCATTTATGGGGCTGGCTTGAACCTTTTCAATATTGCCATATTTGCCTATTTTATGAATAGCCTGGGAGCGTATAAGGTGGACCGCCGGAAGAAGAATATGATCTATCTCGAAACCCTGAAGATGTATTCTGATCTGGCATTACAGAATGGCATACATAGCCTGTTTTTCCCCGGGGGCACAAGATCAAGGTCTGGAAAACTGGAAAGTCATTTAAAATTGGGGCTTTTAAGCACTGCCATGGATGCACAGAGATTAAACTACCAAAGGGCGAAAGGTGGGAAGGCGGACAAGATCTTTATCGTTCCGGTTGTTTTGAATTATAATTTCGTGCTTGAAGCAGTAAACCTTATTTCCGATTATCTGGAGAAAAAGGGTCAGGAACGCTATTATACTGAATCAGACCAATTTTCATCCTCCTACAAGATCCTCTCTTTTTTAACCAAGTTCTTTACCCGCGGGGCTGATATGTCAGTCACTATTGGCCGGGCCATGGATTTATTTGGAAACGATGTCGATGAATCTGGTAATAGCCTGGATAAGAATGGTAATGCCATAGATATTAAAGATTACTTCACTACAGATGGAGTCATCACCGAAAATACGCAACGTGATGGGGAATACACAAGAATGCTTGGTGAAAAGATCGTGGTTGACTTTTACAGGTTTGCTCAATGTTCTCCAAGTCATGTGGCAGCTTTTGTAGGATTTGAATTGATCAGGAAAAAGCAACCCAAACTTGATCTTTACAGTCTTTTTAGAATTCCATCAGAGGATCTTGAGATCGAGTATGATGAATTTGCCAAGTCTTATTCACAACTCCGTGATATCATAATTGAATATGAAGATTCCGGGAAAATAAGGGTAAATCAATCATTGAAAGAGGAAGAGCTAAAAGATTTAATACGTTCCGGGGTTAATAGTGTAGGTACCTTTCATGCTCAGCGGCCATTATTATTTAACAAGGAAGGAAATATCATTACTAAGGATCTGAAAACGCTCTATTATTATAGAAATCGACTAGACGGTTATGGCTTTGAAGAACACATATAATCCTGTCGGTGTTATCGGTATAGGAAGTTTTGGGACATCTGTTTCTAATCTGCTTTCAAATAATACGGATGTGATATTGTATGGAAGGAATCCTGAACAGGTTGAAAAAGTCCGTATCAGTGGCTTCAGTAATAATCAGCGGTTAAATAAAAATATAGAGTTAACCAATGATCTTGAATACCTGGCCTCGAAATGTTCTGTTATCTTTCCTATAATACCTGCTCAAACATTCCGCGCGTTATTGAAGAAATTATCACCATTTTTAAAACCCTATCATATTCTTATTCATGGTACCAAGGGGCTGGATTTGAAGGGCGAACTTCTGGATTTGCCTCCGGATAAGTTTATATCCCGAAGTGAGGTGAGGACGATGAGCGAAGTTATTCAGGAAGAAAGTGTGGTTGTTCGCGTTGGTTGTCTGGCAGGTCCTAATCTGGCTGATGAACTTGCACAGGGACAGCCTTCCGCGACGGTTGTAGCATCCAGATTTAATGAAGTTATTTTAGCCGGGCAGAGATTATTAAGAACAGATCGTTTCCAGGTTTATGGCAGCAATGACTTGATCGGTATCGAATTGAGTGGAGCATTGAAAAACATCATAGCAATTGCCTCAGGGGCCCTGACTGGGGTAGGTTTAGGAGAGAACTCCAGAGGATTTTTAATTAGCCGGGGAATGGTGGAAATGATATACCTTGGGAAGGTTCTCGGAGGAAATACGAAGGCTTTTTTGGGATTAGCAGGTATTGGTGACCTTGTTACAACTTGTTCAAGTCAACTCAGTCGAAACTTCACAGTCGGATTCAGGCTGGCGAAAGGAGAGGCACTGAATTCGATAATAGAATCTATGGAAGAAACTGCAGAGGGAATCAATACAATTAAAGTAATACGAAGTCTGGCCAAATATTATAAGATAAGAGCACCAATTACTGAGAAATTATACGATGTGATGTTCGAGGATCTTTCTATGGAAACAGCTTTGCAATATTTAATGAAATACCCGTTTAATGTGGATATAGATTTTCTATAGATCGAGTATTTTCCCAAGTTTAAGAATTCCTGCCATGCTGATTGAATCAGTTATCTTATTATTAATGACCATCTCATATGCTTTTTTGAACGGGAGTTTCATTATTTCAATCTTCTCTGTATCATCATATTCGGGGTTGGATTGTAACAAATCTTCAGCTAAAAATACAAATCCTACTTCATCGGTTACTGAATTGGATGTGTGAATTTTTAATATTCTAGTCCATTTATTCGCAATAATCCCTGTTTCTTCAAGCAATTCCCTTTTGGCCGAAACCAATGGATCAATAGATAAAAGACCACCGCCCATGGGAATTTCCCAGGAGTATTCGTCCAGTGTATAACGGTATTGACCCACCAGCCAGGTATCCCCATTTTGATCCAGCGGTATAATTCCAATTGCTATGTTTTTGAAGCTGACCTTACCATAAATCCCTTTATTACCATTTGGATTTATAACCTGGTGTTCAGATAATACGATCCAATCATTTTCATAGATCTGCTTTGATTCAAGGGTTCTCCACGGATTTTTAATTTCACTCATTTTTAATCTTTAATTAAGTTTCTATTTTTATGTGCGTAAAATACGAAATAATCATGCTTTTACCATTTTATAAAAAAGGAATGCATGAAGTTGGTTGTGATGAAGCTGGAAGAGGTTGTCTGGCCGGGCCGGTAGTGGCAGCAGCTGTGATCCTGCCACCGGATTTCAGGAATACAATCCTGAATGATTCAAAGAAACTTTCCCGTACTAAAAGGGAACACCTAAAGGATATTATCTATGATGCTGCCATAAGTTACGGGATAGGCATTGTTGACAATATTGAAATAGATGAAATCAATATCCTTAATGCGTCGATTAAGGCCATGCATCTGGCGCTGGACCATTTAAAGCCCGGAAGTTTCGATTTGATCTTGGTAGATGGTAACAGGTTTAAACCCTATAAAACAATCGATTACCAATGTGTTATAAAAGGTGATAGCAAATATATGTCGATTGCTGCCGCTTCAATACTAGCTAAAACTTATCGCGATGGGCTTATGCAGACCTATTCAGAAGTATTCCCTCAATATGG
This sequence comes from uncultured Cyclobacteriaceae bacterium, assembly GCA_965365715.1. GTDB lineage: Bacteria > Bacteroidota > Bacteroidia > Cytophagales > Cyclobacteriaceae > JAGTVG01. The sequence goes on from CBDUCT010000111.1 coordinate 6,020, forward strand.
CTGGAATAAAAATGCAGGATATCCTACCCTTTATCATCGAAAGGCTATTCAATTTCATGGAGTTACGAGATATCACAGAAGGTCTTTCAGGTTATTAAATGATCAGCTCGAATTATTTGACGCCCATGCCGGGTCATAGGATTATCTCAGTGCCGAATTCCCCGGAAGGATGATAAGATTATCTCAATGCCGAATTCCCCGGAAGGATGATAAGATTATCTCAGTGCTGAATTACACTGCCGGATCATGGGATTATCTCAGTGTTGAATTACCCTGCTTGATCATAGAATTATGTCATTGCTGAATTATATTTTAGAAATGCGCTGTCCGATCCTGCTTCATTTATTTGTTAAGCCAGTCCTTGAAATCACCTGATTTTTCCACGCTTACAATAGCTTCCATTGAGTAGGGAAGAGGTGGTTCGAGTTCAAGCTTTACCCTGCTCTTGGTATGGCTTGTCATTTTTGTAATTGCATTGAAGTTGACTATAAACTTCCTGTTAATTCGAAAAAATTGTTTAGGATCTAATTTATCTTCCAGTTCAGATAAATTGAAATTAATAATATGCTGTTTCCCTGATTTGGAAACCAGATAAGTATAACGGTCCTCACTGAAGAAATAGGCAATTTCTTCTACAGGGATCGACAGGTAAGTATCTCCATAATTCACACGAAATCTTTCCTGGTATTTTTCTTTCCTTTGGATAAGCAGGTCTTTAAGTGCCACCAGTTCAGACAGACTTATGGCGGAATTCAGTTTTTCATATTTTTCGATGGCATTTTTAAACTCTGCAGGTTCAATTGGCTTTAATAAATAATCTATACTGAATTCTTTAAAAGCCTGAATAGCATATTGATTATAAGCTGTTATGAAAATGATAGGGATTTCCTTATTGATTTTTTCAAATATCTCAAAGCAAGTTCCGTCAGAAAGCTGAATATCTGACAGGATCAAACCTGGATTATTATTCTGCAACCAGTTGGTTGCCTTTTTTACAGAACCTATTATTTCCTGGATCTTATAGTCAGGTCTGAATTTCAGGAGAATTTGTTTAATTTCATTAGCCGCAAGGGGTTCATCTTCCAATAATAGAACTTCAGTCATTTTCGTTATTATTTGGTGGTAATAGTGGAATCAGGGCTATATATAATCCGTTTTCCGTTTTGAATATTGGTTTTCTGTCAGACACAAGTTTATATCGCTCAACGAGGTTGATTTGACCGATTCCAGAGCTTTCAAACAGATTGTTTTTTGGGTGCAATGTATTTGATATAGCCAGATAATCATTGTCTTCAATATATACATTAATTTGCATGGTATATTCCTCGGAAACGGCATTGTGCTTAAAAATATTCTCAATCAAAATTTGCATCGAGTAGCTAGGTATTAAATATTCTAGGTATGGTTCCGGAATTTTCAATTTCATGTCAATCCCGTTTGTAAATCTGATCTTTTGAAGAAAAATATATTCCTGAATAAACTCTAATTCTGATTTTAAGGTACTTAAAGTATGATCGCTGCTTTTAAGTAAATATCTATATACATGTGCCAATTTCAGAATATAAGTCTTTGCCTGGTCATTATCATTTACCAGCGCACTAAGTATATTTAAAGAATTGAATAAGAAGTGGGGATTTATATGTGAACGCAGGTTTTGTAACTGGGATTTAATCAATTCTTTTTCTTCTTTTTCTGATTTTATCAAAAGCTCTTCTCTTTCCTTAGTCAGGATTTTATTACTCATTTGCAGGTGATATGATTCAAAAGATTTGTTCAGTATGATCTTAACCTCATCCGGATTTATTGGTTTAGATATATAATAAAATATTTTTCCCTTATTAATGGCCTCGATTGTAGATTCAAGATCAGCATAGCCAGTTATCAGTATTCGAATTGAATCAGGGAAATAATGAGAGACTTCTTCAAAAAACTCAGATCCTGTGGTGCCGGGCATTCTCTGGTCGCTAATTATGATCGGAATTTTCGGGTAATCACTAAGAATTTTCAAACCTTCCTCAGCAGATATGGACAGAACAATTTTAAAATCTCTTCTAAATGATGCTTTAAAAGCATCCAGATTATTCTGCTCATCATCAACATATAAAATATCGTAATTATTCTCTTCCATTGAGACTATAAGAAACTAGTTTTATTAATAAATTCAAAAAAAAATCCCGCTAAAAGCGGGATTCAGATTATATATGTTTTTTCCGTAGCATTATCTAGCGCAGAATTCTTTCAGAAGTTTCTGGCGACTTGTAGACTTCAATTTTTTGAGTGCCTTTTCACGAATTTGCCTTACTCTTTCTCTTGTTAATCCCATTCTTTCGCCAATTTCTTCAAAATTCATAGCGTGGTCGTAATCAATACCGAATGACATTTTGATCACTTCCATCTCCCTGGCATCAAGGGTATTCAAAGTCCTTAATGTTTCGTGCTTAAGGGATTGTGTGTATTCCATTTTGAAATCTGTCCCTTCAATAGCACTATTTTCCATCACATCATATAGGTTTCCTTCTCCGTCATCACCAAAGGGTGCATCAAGTGATGTCTTATTGATATCAGCATTCAATGTATTATAGATATCTGAAGGTTCCTGTTCCAGGATTTCAGCTAATTCTTCCGGGGTTGGTTCCCTTTCATATACCTGCTCAAATGAAGAATATGCTTTCTTGATCTGATTGAAATGACCTTTTTTGTTGGCCGGGATCCTTACAATTTTTGAATGATTGTTTATAGCCTGGAGGATTGACTGACGGATCCACCATACGGCATATGAAATAAATTTAAATCCTTTAGTTTCATCAAATTTCTGGGCAGCTTTGATCAAGCCAATATTCCCTTCATTAATAAGATCGTTTAAAGGTATATTTCTGTTTTGATATTGTTTTGCTACTGAGATTACAAAGCGAAGATTTGCTTTAACTAATTTTTCGAGAGCAACATTGTCGCCTGTTCTAATTCTTCTTGCTAATTCTGCTTCTTCTTCCGGGGTGATTGTTTCTTCTTTACTTAAATCATTGAAATACTTTTCAATTGTATGACTTTCTTTTCTGTTGGTAATAGATTGTGTAATTTTTAACTGCCTCATGCTAAAGTTTTTGTTTTATATCACGTTTTATCACTGTAAATCATATCTCGACAAGGAAATTATGGTTGTAGACGGGTGTTTTTCCGGTTGAACATACAGAATAGCTGAATAAGTAAATTGCATTTTTCCAACATTAAACCAGCACAAATCCAAGATATATTCAATTTCCTATTGTCTAGTACTCAGCCCTTTAAGGAACGAAAATAACGAAACTTTGTTGCCGTTTTTTATGATTTTTTTCACAGAAGACTGTAAACGGTTCAAAGAATGCAGCCGCAAAGTTAAGATTATAATCATTAATTGCAAATAATTTTATATTTTTTTTGATTTAATCAATTGACTGTGAGGGTATTTCAGAATAAGCAATTAGCTTTTCTCTTTTAGATATCCTTCTGCAAAAACCCGGTATTTGTCAAATATCAAACGAACACTCCCCTTGATGAATCTTTCGTTTTCTAAGGAATTTATATCAATTAATCCACTATTGTAACCTTGCCAAACGGTTTTATTCATTCTTCTGTCAACCAGAAGTATCATTAATGTGCCTTCCTGC
>CBDUCT010000112.1:0-9593 GCA_965365715.1 uncultured Cyclobacteriaceae bacterium
TGACCTGCATAGGTTCTGGCCGGATTATTATACAGAAGAAGATAATCTGGAACTACCTGCCGAGGAGTTTCTGGATGTAGAGGAAGGAGATGACTTCGGATGGCCCTATTGCTATTTTGATCAGTTCAAAGACCAACGTTTGAAATGTCCTGAATACGGAGGTGACGGGCAATCCACAGAAGGTTGTGAAGGCATTAAGAAACCACTGATTGGCTTTCCTGGCCACTGGGGACCCAACGATATTCTGTTTTATACCGGGAAAATGTTTCCTGAGAAATACCGTAATGGTGCTTTTGTTGCATTTCACGGTTCATGGAACCGGCTTGGTTCAACCCAGCAGGGTTACAATGTTATATTTATACCTATGAAAGATGGCAAACCTTCCGGGGAATGGGAAGTTTTTGCTGATGGTTTTACTGGTGGGCCCATCGAAAGTTCGGGAGATGCAAGATACCGCCCATGCGGCCTGGCACAGGGACCTGACGGATCATTGTTTATCGTCGATTCACAGAAGGGAAGAATATGGAGGGTCATGTATTATGAAGATGGAATCCCCGGATATAATGAAATGCCAGTATCCACTGCTGTAGCGGTAGAGTCGGAAGAAGAACTTGATGAAGCTTTGTTACCGGGCAAACAAGTATATCAGACCTATTGTGCTTCCTGTCATATGATGAGTGGTAAAGGTGCCCCGGGCATGAATCCTCCATTGATAGATACCGACTGGGTTGTGGGTGACAAGGAAAGGCTAATTAAGGTGATATTGAACGGACTGAATGATCCAATTGAAATCAAAGGTGAGATCTATCAGAATATTATGGCTTCCCATGCTTTTCTGACGGATCAGCAAATAGCTGATGTACTATCCTACATAAGAAACAGCTGGGGCAATAGCGCAAGTTATGTGACTGTGGAGGAAGTAGCTGAAACCAGGGCAAACAATAATTAAATACCCCGGCAATTAGCATTAGCCGGAGTTGGGATCGTTTATTTTGCGGGATCATTTCAATGGAATCCTTTGAGATGATCCCGCTTCTATTTTTAATGGAAAAGAAGTAAATTCACGAGCTTTGTAATTAAAGTGATTCTAAATATTTTTTGATATGAAATCTTTTAAAAACAACATTAAAATCCTAAGCATTGTAATGATGTCAATATATATGCTAATGAAGTGTAATGCACCGGCCGACAAGGCCGCTGGAGCAGATGATGAAGCCCAAATGTCAAAAGACAGGGCAGATATCCCTGAAATATACAAGTGGAACCTGGCCGACATGTATGCCACCCAGGAAGACTGGGAGAAGGCCAAGGAAGATCTACCAGTTAAGTTTGATAAAGTAGCCGGCTTTAAAGGAACCTTGGGAAGATCAGCCAGTAACTTATTCAATGCACTGGAATATATGGAAGGTGTGATTAAAGAGCTATTTATGTTCGCATCCTATGCTTCCATGCTTTCAGATAGTGATATTCGGGAATCAGGACCCCTGGGAATGGACCAGGAAGCCAATCAACTCTATACTAAGTTTGGCGCATCAGCTGCCTTTGTAGACCCGGAGATCTTATCTATCCCTGAGCAAAAACTGAACAGATTCTTCAGGGATGAGCCGAAACTGGAAAAATTCAGACAATACATAGATAATGTGTATCGAATGAAAGCCCATACATTAAATGCATCTGAAGAGAACCTGATAGCGGAAGCAGGTATAATGCAGGGCAATTCCGGCAATATCTACAGTGTATTTTCCAATGCCGAAATGCCCAGGGCTGAAGTGACCTTGTCAAACGGCGAGAAGGTGGTCTTGGATGCATCAGCATATGCGCTATACCGGGCCACTACGAACCGTGACGACCGCAAATTGGTTTTTGACAGTTTCTTTAAGAAAATGGATGAGTTTAAAATGACACTTGGAACTCAGCTATATGGCAAGGTTAAAGAAAACATGTTTGTCAAAAATGTACGTAATTATAATTCCTGCCTTGAAGCATCCCTGAATTCAAATAATATCCCCACCGGGGTTTATCATAAACTTATTGAAAATGCCAATAAAAACCTTCCGACGCTTCACAGGTACCTGGAATTGAAAAAACGGATGATGGGTGTTGAGGAACTGCATTACTACGATATATATGCGCCTCTGGTAAACGATGTGGATTTAAAATATTCATATGAGGAGGGGTATGATATGGTCAAACAAGCCCTTGCAGTTCTCGGTGATGAATACGTGAATACCCTACAGGAAGCATTTGACGGACGCTGGATAGATGTATATCCAAATACAGGCAAACGATCAGGAGCGTATTCAAATGGATCAGCATATGATGTGCACCCCTATATTCTTTTAAACTATAATGGCCAGTATGAAGATGTAGGTACCCTGGCACATGAACTGGGACATACCATGCATTCCTATTTTTCCAATAAGCATCAACCATTTATTAATGCAAATTATCCGATATTCCTGGCTGAAGTAGCTTCCACAGCGAATGAAGCCTTATTAATGGACCATGTGTTGAAGCAAATTGAGGATCCCCAGATCAAGCTTTCAATCCTGGGTAATTACCTTGAAAATGCCAGGGCTACCCTGTTCCGACAAACACAATTTGCTGATTTCGAACTAAAGATCCATGAACTGGCAGAAAAGGGTGAAAGCCTGACAGGTGAGAAATTCAGCGAGATATATCTGGACATATTAAAGAAATACTATGGACATGAGGATGGTGTAATGGTTATTGATGATGTTTATGCCATAGAATGGGCTTATATACCGCATTTTTATTACAACTTCTATGTTTTCCAGTACAGCACCTCTTTCACTGCCTCCACCATGCTGGCTGAGCAGATGCTTAAAGGCGGTGAGGAGATGGTTGATAAATATATTGATTTTCTTTCCAGCGGTAATTCTGAGTATGCCATTCCCACACTCAAAAAAGTAGGGATCGATATGGAAACAGATGAACCCTTTGAAGTTACCATGGCCAAGATGAATAGAGTTATGGACGATATCGAAGCTATTCTTGATGAAATAGGATAGATATTTTATTAGATCCTACCCCTGAAGTAAAAGCTACAGGGATGGGGTTTTCTTTTTACTAAATGTTAAGGGTATGAAACTGACATCAGATAACAAATTGAAAAAATTAATCGTTGTAGGTGACAGGGTACTGATCAGGCCAAAAAAATCGACCGATAAGACGCAGAGTGGCCTGTATCTACCTCCAGGGGTAAAGGAGAAAGAAAAGGTGCAATCCGGGTATGTGATTAAGATAGGCCCGGGATACCCTATACCACTCCCCGCGGAAGAAGATGAACCCTGGAAGGATAAAGCAGATGAAATTAAGTACATCCCCTTGCAGGCCAAGGAAGGTGATCTTGCCATCTTTATCCAAAATGGGGCCGTCGAGGTAAACTACGAGAACGAAAAGCTATTTATCGTTCCTCAAGCCTCTATTCTATTGCTTGAGCGCGACGAGGCCTTGTTTGAATAATACTGATTAGCCCATTTCAGCCGCAATAGAAAGTGCTGTGCTTATTGAGTACATCATTTTAATAAACGAAAGCAACACACTGTGGCTGAGTTCTAATTTGAAACCTAGCTCCCATCCGCAAAGACTATCATTACAATCTAATTGGACAGACCGGTCTGTCCAATTATTTTTTCAGATATTTCCAGAACTGTAGATGAGCCGGGGTGGTATCTTTTGTCTCCCGTTCAGGCACTACCATATTCTCTATATTCCCGGTCTCAGACAACATGATGGCGATGTTCCGGGTTTCTTTGAACTGTGCCAGCACGATCACCCGTATGGCGGTTATGGGTACTGAGATGATCATGCCCAATCTCCCCCAGATCGTCCCCCAGATGGCCAATGTTATAAGTACCACGAGCGGACTGAGATTCAAGGAACGTCCCATGATCTTTGGTTCGATGCCATTAGCAACGAGTGTTTGACAAAATTGTACACTCAGGAAAACCCAGATAAACTGTGTGAGTGAGTTAAATTGTAGAACGGCAAAAATAGAAGGCAGGAAGGTGGCGATGAAAGAACCTACATAGGGAATAAAATTAAAAACAAAGATAATGAACGCCCAAAGCAATGGGAAGTCAACACCAAGCAGCAATAAGGCAATATAAGACAGCACTGCGGTCAACAAACTGGCCAACGTTTTGACAGAGATATATCTTTTAATCGAATTATTCATAGTGTTGATGATGTACTTGATATCTTCAAACTGTTCATTACTTTTATAGATAATATCCAGCTTGCGGGTAAAAATGAATTCTTCAATCAATATGAAGATCAGATAAATTACTATTATAAATATGCTGCCAAGTGCCGAGGTTAATGAATTTAAAAGGCCATTTAAATAGGGCCTGAGTTCTTTACTACTGGGAAGATCTTTTAGCTCTGCAGAAAGATGTTCCAGACCAAGATACCTGGCTGTTGTTTCGAGAATGCTGTCCTGCCTTGCCTCATACTGTTCCACCTGGTTTGCAATTTGTTCTATATTGAGGACTATGATGCTTATAATACTATAAAGAATACCCAGTATTATAACAAGGGATAATAAGGTTCTGAACCATCGTGGTAGTCTAAACCTACCTATCCTGATCCCATAAAACAGATTTCTAAGTATTCTGATCAAATACCATATGATTAAGGCCACTACCAGTGGCTTGATCAGGTTCCCAAAGAACTTTAGTATCAATACAGACCCTACGATCAGGATTGTCCATAAAGTAACCTTAGCAAGTTTTATTAAACCGGTTGTGTCCTCATTATCGTTAAATATTGCCATAATCAGAGATTTGCCTTTTTAAATATGATATTAAATAATTCCAAAATCAATAATCTATTCTCTAAAATTAATGATGGAAATGATAATTTTAAAAAGCCGGCACTTTATAAATGACCATTTTTTTACCAATTTTATAAAAAAAAGGAATGGATATTTCTGTTCGCAAATGGAAATCACGTGATGCGGAGGAGTTGGCCATACAGGCCAATAATATAAAAATTTATGATAATGTAAGGGATCTTTTTCCACATCCTTATACATTTGAAGAGGCCGTAAAATGGATAAAGTACAATTCCGGAATTGATCCGCCCGAAAACATGGCTGTAATTGTTGACGGAAAGGTCGCTGGCGGAATTGGCACCAAGCGCATGGAAGATGTATACAGGAAAACGATGGAGATCGGATACTTTCTCGGAGAATCGTATTGGGGTAAAGGAATTATGACCTATGCTGTAAGACAGTTTGTAGACTATATGTTCACTACATTCGATATTAACCGAATTGTAGCACCTGTATTTGATTTCAATATCGGTTCCCAAAGGGTATTGGAGAAAGTTGGATTCAGAAAGGAAGCAGTATTGATAAAATCTGTTCTTAAGAATAACGTATTCAGAAATGAAATAATATATGCCCTGCTCAGGGAGGAGTTTCAATTCCAAAAACGTTAATTTGCAATTAAAACAGTTTAGGTTAAATGAAAGTAAGTGGCTTTACCTTTATACGAAACGCAATAAAATATGATTTCCCGGTTGTAGAATCCATCAAATCAATACTCCCTTTATGCGATGATTTCTATGTAGCGGTTGGACAATCAGAAGACAAAACACTTGACTTGATAAGTTCTATTGATCCACGAATTCAAATTCAGGAAACTGTATGGGATGATTCTGTTCATGAGGGGGGCAAGGTGCTCGCCCTGGAAACAGATAAAGCTCTAAAGATGATACCTGATGATACGGATTGGTGTTTCTATGTTCAGGGGGATGAAGTATTACATGATAAATATATCGATCCGGTCAAAGAAGCCATGCATAAATGGAAGGACGATCCTGAAGTCGATGGTTTATTATTTAAGTACTTACATTTTTTTGGTTCCTATGATTACATAACCACATCGACAGCCTGGTATCGAAAAGAGATCCGGGTAATCCGAAATGATCCCTCCATTTATTCCTATAACGATGCCCAGGGATTCAGGAAAGGGGATAACAAAAAACTAAAAGTAAAGCCCGTTGAAGCTTTTATACACCACTATGGATTGGTGAAACACCCGAAAGTACAGTTTGAAAAGCGCAGGAATTCATTAAGATATTACGACAGGGAAATGATAAATGACCAGTATGAATATAAGGCTGAGGAATTTGATTATGGCAGTGTTGACCTGCTTGAAAAGTTCGAAGGAACACACCCCGAAGTTATTAAGGAAAGAATTGCTAAGAAAAACTGGCACTTCGATCATGATCTGAGCATTAATAGAATGCCACTTAAACACAAGTTTAAAAAATGGGTAGAGGATCATTTTGGATTTATCCCCTTCGAGTACAGAAATTACAAAATCATTTAAATTTTAACCCGTCCTAAAATGAGTTGACGGTTTTTAAAGAATAATATATTAAACGGAGATGTAGTTTTCTCCTGGATTTCGTGTACTTTATCATTAAAATTTATTGTCCTTTCAACTTATTTTAGAACGAGACACAGGAATAAAAAAAACCGGAAAACTACATTTCCCGGTTTTTCATCTGTGTACTTTCAGGATTACCTATTTCGATGCGATGTCTACACTCCTTTTGATAAAATCTGTCAGTCCGCTGCCACTCAGCATATTCTGAGCCAATAATCCAAGATCATAGGCCTGACGTGCCAGCCTGGATTTTTTATCTTCCCTTTTAGCTTCAATGATCTTAGTGATCAGAGGATGATTACCATTAATGACAGCATTGAGTTGTTCCGGCATGTTCCACATACCCATACCTCCTCCACCAGTAGCAGACATGTCTTTCATCCTTCTCATGAATTCAGATAAAGTTATTACCACCGGCATTTCATCCACCGGTAAAGGCTCCACACTGAATGTGACCGTCTTGTTGTCGATGGCTTTCTCGAATAATTCTTTTAATTCCTTCTCCTGATCCTCGGTAAGAACACTTTCTTTTTTCTCATCCGTATCCACCAGTTTATCAATGGTATCCGAATCAACACGCTTCCATGCTGTATTTTCAACTTTCATTTCAAGGTTGTTGATGAAATGACTGTCCAGCACACCATCCATAACCAGCACATCATATCCCCTTCCCTTGGCCGACTGGATATATCCATCCTGTTTTGCAGGATCAGTAGTATATAAATGAACCACCTTTTTGTCCTTATCCGTTTGATTGGTCTTTATCTTATCCTTGTATTCCTCCATGGTAAAATAATCTCCATCAGTATTCTTGAACAGGACAAAATCCTTGGCCTTCTCATAGAATTTTTCCTCCGTGATCATCCCATACTTGACAAAAATGCTTAGGTCATCCCATTTCTTCTGATAGGCCTCCCTGTCTTTCTTAAACAGTTCGCCAAGCTTGTCGGCTACTTTTTTGGTTATGTGGGCATTGATCTTTTTAACATTGCTGTCAGATTGCAGGAAACTTCTCGATACATTCAGGGGTATATCTGGTGAATCGATCACACCATGTAAAAGCATTAGGAATTCCGGTACGATATCCTTCACTTCATCGGTAATAAATACCTGCCTTGAATACAACTGAATCTTGTTCTTATTGATCTCAAAATCGTTCTTGATTTTCGGAAAGTAAAGAATGCCGGTGAGGTTGAATGGATAATCCACATTCAGGTGGATCCAGAACAACGGATCTTCAGAGAATGGGTATAATTCCTTATAAAAACTTAAATAATCCTCATCTTTCAGGTCATTTGGAGATTTAGTCCAGATCGGTGTTGTATTATTTACAACATTCTCTTTCTTGACCTTTTTCTCTTTTCCTTTATCATCCTTAACTGTTTCTTCCTTATCACCAAATACAACCGGAATGGGGAGGAATTTACAGTATTTATCAAGAATTTGCTGAATTCTGTGATCTTCCAGGAATTCTTCATTGTCCTTGTTCACATGAAGAATTACATCCGTTCCTCGCTCTTTTTTAACTGTAGAGGATATTTCAAATTCAGTGGATCCGTCACATACCCAACGGGCGGGTTCTGCATCTTCCTGGTAGGACCTGGTAATGATCTCTACCTGGTCAGCCACCATAAAGGAGGAATAAAAACCCAATCCGAAGAATCCGATGATCTGGCTTTCATCACCCTTCTCTTTGAATTTCTCAACAAATTCAGCCGCACCGGAAAAAGCAATCTGGTTGATATATTTCTTGATCTCCTCCGCCGTCATTCCAATGCCATTATCACTTACGGTGATGGTTTTCTTTTTCTTGTTAACAGAAACCTTAACCTTAAGTTCTCCCAGTTCACCCTGGTATTCATTAATGGAGGCCAGCCCCTGTAATTTTTGTGTGGCATCTATTCCGTTTGATACCAATTCCCTTAAGAAGATCTCGTGATCAGAATATAAGAACTTCTTAATTATGGGAAATATGTTTTCAGTGTGTATTGAAATGCTTCCTTTTTCCTTCATCTTTTATTTATTCTTTTTTTTAGCTGACCCTGGTCAAATATCATTCCACTTGAAAACTGTAGCTAAAAACTGTCAGGTTGTCAGATTTTGTTAATACTGATTCAGAAAAAGATGTCAGATTCTCACAATTCGTAAAACAGCCTGCCTAAGCTGTGTTAAATTGTGCACGGCAGGTTAGATAATAATATCATTCAAAGTGACCAATTTAGCTTTTGAGTATTTAAGGTATTATATTTGACCAGATTACGTTAAAGATAAAATCCCAATACTGAATTGGCTGAGAAGATTTCTTTGAAAAGCCGAAATCAACTTTATTTCTTTTTCCGGTTGATTATTATCCTTGTGGCAAAATACAGATCCAGGTTCGTACTTTCCCCACCCTGGATAAGGTAACTGAATATATTTGAAGTTCCGATCACCAGCGGTTTCCAGCGGAATGCAATCCCAGATTCCAGATTAAGGAATTTATTATAGGTAAATGGAAGATAGACACCGATCTTTTCAGATTCATATCTTGGAACAATATACCATTGGTTAAAGGTAAAATCATCATACTTTTCCTTTCCAAAATAGTTAATCTGCCTGGAATAGGAGGCATGCAGGAAAAACCGCTTATGCAACCTCACATCGGCGTAGAGGTTGATGTCTAGTGGTAGTCTGGTGGCAATTTTATCATAAGATTCGGTATTGACATTAAAATTGGTCACAAGGGTATCCATTAATTGTCTGAATGATTCAATCCCTGAAAAGGAGGATTTTAAAACATTGTTTGCCTGAACCTGTACCCTGTTAGCCCGGGTTGTATTGTAGTTGACCTTTCCAAGTCCTACCACCCCGAAACCGAGTTTATAATCGTAAGCTTCATCATTATGTTCACCTGATGTTTTAACATAATTCAGCCCGAAATCGACACCCATACCAAATTTACTGAACAAGGGGACCTCATCTTCTTTCACCAGTTTATCGATCTCTTCAGTAATAGCCATGGTAAAGGTAAGGTTTAGATTATGAAGGGTATCCTGTGAATAATTGAAACTGGCATCGGAGATGTCGAGGTAGGCCGATCCTCCACCACTGATTAGATTTAAGCTTATTCCACCATAAAGTCTGTGCCGGTTCTTGTTTAACAGTTCCCTTGAATAAATAAAACCATAACTG
>CBDUCT010000113.1:0-9524 GCA_965365715.1 uncultured Cyclobacteriaceae bacterium
GATGCCGGAACCATATTACCGACGTTGAAATCAGCAATCATTACGAAAGTCAACAGTACTACATTCAATCCAAGGGTTATAGAGATGATGAAAGAATAAACAAAATATAATATGAAAAGTAAATATTTTTTTCTGAGAACATATTTGGGAACAAGGTAATAATTCAGGAAATAAGTAGTACCTATCGTAATGGGCAACAACATGATTACAAATTGAAAGGCCCCTTTATAATCTGAACTCTCACTTCCGAACAAAAGGGTATAGAAGCCTAATACCAGCAGCCAGAATAAGGTATGTATTAAAACACGATATCTTGAATAAGGAAATGAACTCACGATTGAAAATCAATTTTGTTTAAAATTAATTTTTTTAATTACATTTCATGTTTTAAATAGAGGAATACGTTCAGAATTTCGACGAAGTAGTGAATTCTATCGACCAAAGGAAAAAACAACCGAATTATTTAGTTGGTCGACTAATATCCGCCAGTTGTCTATTTTGTCTTTTTATTTGTGGTACATTATGTAGTCTTGAAGAAAATTTATGTTTCATTAAAATATTAAAAAACTATGAGCACTTTTTTCGAAATGCATATTATGGGTGGCATTCAGTTTATGTCTGTTTTATTCCTGATATTATTGTCTGTAATCATTCTCTCGGTTCTTGGATTTATACAGGCCTATGGTAAACAAAATCCTAACCTGCCAAGATTAACCAATATTATATTAGCCATCAGGTTCCTGGGTGGATTTGCTCCGGTGTGGGGAATATTAGGCCAGGGAATTGGCATATACCAGGCTTGCGTAGCCATTCAGGAAATGGAAGATGTTTCTCCCGCATTATTGGCAGGCGGTTTCCAGGTATCTATGATTACTGCCCTTTACGGTCTGATCATATTTCTTGTTTCCAGGATTTTCTGGTATATCCTGAAATCCAGATTGAATACACTTAGCCTAAAAAATGGTTGATTGATCTTTTCTGTGAATTTTTATAACAATATGATGGATTTACTTATATTTGCCCGGTAAATCAATAAAATCCATATTCAAAACAACGATTACTATGAAAAAAATACTTATTCTGTCAGTTGTGATAATCGGATCTGTTTTCGTATACAACGATTCAAAAGCACAGGCAAGCTGGGAAGTTGGCGCTCGATTCGGATCCCGTGGTTCAGTGGAAGCGACAATTCCTTTAGGGATGGCCCCAAGAATTCAACCTGCGGTTTATTTCTATGGATCAAGTAGTCTGCCAAATAGTTTTGGAATAGCCGGGTATTTCGATTGGATGTTCAAATTAAGTGACGGACCATCCGGATTGAAATTTTTCCCGGGTGTAGGACCTGAATTTTATTTCGACAACCAATTCAACATGAGTGTTGCTGGAAATTTCGGTGTGGAATATGCGTTTGACATACCACTGACAATTGCCTTTGACTGGAGACCGGCTATATTTTTTACCAATAGTCATGGATTCGAAGCAGCTAACGTGGGTATCTCTGCCCGGTTCAGGTTTGGAGAATCAGTAAAATTTGAAAAAACGGACTAATTTACCGGAAAATAATATTCTAAAATAAAATCATCGAGGCTGATCCTGAAGGGTCAGCTTTTTTTATGCATTTTCAAGAGAGCAGGCTAAATCGCTTTAGAAAATAATATGTAAATGAAGGATCTAAAGAGTTTTATAAAAGAATTGGTTTGGTATTTTTCCTGATATGGAATTAATTTGGAAGATAATCTTTAGTTTATCCAGGGATCATGAACATATCTGAAAGAAGGCGTTTTATTAAACAAAGTTTAGGTTTTGCATTAGCACTTCCCACTCTCTCGAGTTTCAAAATCAATTTCCAGGAAGTAACCTATCCGAAAATTCTCTTCAGAGTGGGGTGGAATAATAATGACAATAATGAACTGGCGCTTATCCCCGCCTTATACCGTATTGCTCAGAAAACCATTTTAAGAACTGAATTTTACCTCTGGTTGGGCACCTCAGACGAAAAACTGATGGAAATGCTGAATAAGAACTTTACCACATTGAAAATGGTAACTGGCGATATTGATGATTCCGGGCAACCCACTACCGATGAGCTAAAAAGTATTCTTACAGAAGCTGATTTATTTTTTTATTCCCCCGGATCTTCCACTGAAGTGGATTGGTCAGGAAAAAACATAGATGGTGTGGAAACCAGGTCACTGCAGTATTGCCTGGACAATAATATCAGTTATGCTCTACTTGGTCTTGGAAATATTCCGGAAGAACAGGAAATACTTGATCGCTTTATGAAGATTGCCAATGGTGCAGAATTTGTATATAGTACATCATCTAAGACTGATAAACTGCTGAAAGATAAAAATATAAAGATCCCCAAAATTCAAACAACCCCTAATCCGTTATTTGGTTTTGACCTCAGAGACGATACCCAGTCTAGGAAGATGCTGCAGGAATATTACCTCCTGGACAAGGATTTTTTAACTGTAGACTTCAAGGCTCATGGTATCCCTTCAGAGAAACTTATGGAATATCAGAGAAAAGTTATTGAACTGATTACCAGATGGGTTAAAGAAACTGGTAAAAATGTGCTACTACTACCAAACAATGATGCAGATGCAGACTATACTGTCAAAAATATATATAACCCATTAGCAGAAGAAGTTAAAGCTAATGTGGCAATATCCAAAGAAAGACTGATGCCTGACCTTGCTGCCTCCATATATGAGAAGTCCAGGATCGTATGCGGCATGTCTCTCTTTCCAGCAATCTCAACCGTCAATTCCGGGAATCCTATTATGTTCCTCTCTCCTGTCGATATAAATACAAGGACAAAAACAATTGAGGATATTGGTCTTAAAAACAGTATACAGGATCTTGATTCAAGTAGTGAAGAAGAATTAGCAGAGGTGTTGTTTGAGATCGATGACAAATATTTGGATAGCATAATTGAATCTGATAAAGCCCGGGAATATGCCGGCAGGAAACTCTCTGACCAATTTGATGAGATCAACAGGTTCATCAATAAAATCGCAAGTAAAAAAGAAAGCGAAAAGAAAAAAAGCAAAAAGAAAAAGGGAAAATAAAAGGCACAGTATTATACCGGTATTTTTTTTAGTCAGTCTCTTTTATTATAAATTGCTCTAAATAAATATTCTGGCATTTTTTTAAATTCAATGAGGAATCTACAAAAGGTACTTCATATAAATAATTTTCAATTCTATAATTTCCTTTTCTGGTTATTGCTCTGCCTGTTTGAAATTTCCAAGATCTATTCTTTTATATATTTTTATGATTATCCCTTCAAAGCAGAACAACTTTTTATCTGGCCTGTCTCGAAATATTTAATATACTGGATATTGAGTTACTGGATTTTCGACCTTTACCTTAAAACCCGCCAAAAAGGTAAAATCGAATTCATCGCCTATCACATAATTGCAGGCCTTTTCTATGCTGCAATACACAAAGTATTATCAGACATCACAGGCATTTTACTGCAAAGGCTATTTCTGGGACCGGATTCAGGAAATTTCACAGATATAACCGGCCGATGGACCTCAATATTTTTTGATATTCCCGGTAGTTTCATATTTTATTGGGGCATTATTATAACTCTGCTCGGACTGGATTATTACAGGAAATTTATTGACGAACATACGCGTTACCTTGAGATGGAATCCCAATTGAGCCGGGCCCAGTTAAAATCACTTAAAATGCAATTGAACCCTCATTTCCTATTCAATGCCTTTAACACGATATCTATGATGGTAAGACAAGGAAAAGGTGAAACAGCAGTAGCTATGATATCCGGGTTAAGTGATATGCTTCGGCATAGCCTTGTCAGTGAACCTAAGCAATTTGTATCTCTTGAAGAAGAAATTGATCTTGTCAAGAAGTACCTTTTACTTGAAAGTGAAAGGTACAAGGACAGGTTGATCATTGAATGGGATATTGAGGCATCTTTGTCAAAACTACACGTGCCAAGCCTGATCCTGCAGCCTATTGTGGAAAATGCATTCAAACATGGTATATCGAAAAACATTGGAAAATCAGTCCTTCAAATTACTGTAAAAAAAGAGGATCAGTTATTGACAATGGAGGTATTTAATACCGGATCCTATCTTCCAATCAACTGGGACATTAATAAAAATAAAGGATTGGGATTGGCTAATACGATTAACCGCTTAATAAAGCTTTATAAGAAAGATTATAAAATCCAGATAACTGAAAGAGACCAGGGCGTGGCCGTATTGGTCAAGGTTCCGGTGATAGAAGATAGCAATGTCAGATAGAATTATTAAAAACTTAGTTATAAATGTCAAACAAAACCATTAAAACTGCCATCGTAGATGATGAACCAAGTGCCAGGGACGGACTCGAACTAATGCTTTCTGGCGATGCGGATATCGAACTGACAGGAATATGCAAAAATGGAATTGAGGCCATTCAATTTTTGAAAGAAAATCAAGTAGATCTGATCTTCCTGGATATACATATGCCGGGAATAGATGGTTTCGATGTATTGGATAATATACCAAAAGAAAGATGGCCCTTTGTTGTCTTCATAACGGCATTTGATGATTATGCTGTAAAAGCTTTTGAATATCATGTCCTGGATTATATCCTTAAGCCATTCTCCGATGAAAGATTTTTTCAGATGCTCGAAAGAGTGAAGCAGTCTATTTATAGCAACCGAACCCTTGAGCAGTCCAGAAAATTTGAACAATTAAAAAATGAACTGAACAAGGGAAGATCACAGGATATGGATTTTTTCTATGATAAGGAAAACCCGGCGGCTCAGAAGCTGATCATAAAAGACAGCGGCAAAATAATTATTATTCCTGTTGAAAATGTAACTTGCATCGAAGCTTTTGATTATTATATCAAAATTCATTACGAAGGGATCTTCAAACTGACGAGGATACCCTTAAAGAACATCATTCCGCGCCTCCCTGAGGATCAATTTATCAGAGTGCACAGGTCATTTGTAATTAATATGAATCATATCGATCAGCTCGAGAAAAGAAGTAAAGGCGAAACAGTAGCAATACTCAGATCAGGACAGGAGGTCCGGGTGAGTGATACCTACAAAAAAGAGCTTCTTAAACGAATTCAGCCTTCTTAAAACTATCTTTACTGCAAAATAGTACTGCTTCACTGCATACATGATTTCAATAGCAATTTTGATCCGTAATTTCAGGTAAAAGTTTTAATATGTTACGAAATTATTTCCTCATAAGCCTGAGACATATAATAAGGCAAAGAAGCAATAGCTTTATTAACCTGGCCGGCCTTGCCATGGGTATAACGGTCAGTCTTTTTATTGTACTATATATACAATCCGAGCTTAGTTTTGAGAAAGATTACGATCATTATAGGAATATCTACAGACTGGCATCAAGTAACTGGGCTAAATCTTCCCCTCCAGCTTCAGAAGCGATTAAAGATTACTTTCCTGAAATAAAGGAATCAGGAAGAGTCGCCTTATTCAGGGGAGGCAGAAATATTGCAGTGATTGATGACAACCACTTCCCGATCAATAATGGATATTATGCCGATCAATCCATATTAAACATATTTGATCGTAAACTGCTCTCCGGGAATCTTGAAGGCCTGCTGGAAAGGCCATATACATTGGTATTAACTGAGAAAGTAGCTAAAACACTTTTTGGAGATAAGGATCCTGTTGGAGAAGCTATAAAATTTGCATTTGGTGAATTACAGAACGCCAGGGAATATGAAATTACAGGAGTGATCCAGGATTTCCCTGAGAAATCTCACGTAAAAATAGAATACCTCATTTCCATGTCTACTTTTTATGAAGATCATCCCGATGGCTGGACAGGGTCAAGGACCTGGAAAG
Source organism: uncultured Cyclobacteriaceae bacterium (assembly GCA_965365715.1). Taxonomy (GTDB): domain Bacteria; phylum Bacteroidota; class Bacteroidia; order Cytophagales; family Cyclobacteriaceae; genus JAGTVG01. The sequence goes on from CBDUCT010000113.1 coordinate 5,852, forward strand.
TCATGTATACCTATCTTTTATTTGATAATGATAGGGATTATTCGAATGTAGATAGTAAAATAAGGGATTTCCAATATGATCATCAGCTTAATGAATTCTATACAAAAGAGGATCTTATAGCACGGGGAGACTTTTTCGAACTTCATCCTATTAAAGACATACATCTGAAATCTCACCGGGAACAGGAAATGGGCCCTAACAGTCACATCCGTTACATATACATATTTGGTGCATTGGCCATACTTATTATCATTGTGGCCAGTGCCAACTTCATTAACATATTTGTCACACAGGCATTAAAAAGAAGTAAAGAAGTAGGAATCAGAAAGGTAACCGGAGCTTACCGTTCCCAATTGATCAATCAATTTCTTCTGGAAGCCTTTCTTTATACGCTGTTATCTACATTTATTGCATTAATCTTATGTAGTTTGGCCCTGCCCTTATTTAATGAATTAGCCAATCAGAACTTCACATTCAGGGATCTTCTGAGGAAAGAGCATTTATTAATTATATCGGTCCTGATCATAGGTGTAACCTTTATATCAGGTGGGTATCCCGCTATATTTATATCCGGTTTTAAGATAGTAGACAGCATCAAAATAAACCAGATACCCCAGTCGTCATTATCCAATAGCAGAAAAGTACTGTTAATATTACAGTTTATCATTGCGATATTTATGATCAGCAGTACACTGATCATATCCAACCAATTAAAATATTTCAGAAATAAGGATCTCGGATTTGATAAAGAGCAAATCGTGGCAATATACACCTATGGTGATTTCAGAAGTGTTTTTCAGCAAAGGAGAGAATATATTTATAATGAATTTAAGAAGCACCCCGGGATTATTGAAACAGGAGCCACAACCTCTTTAATAGGGAATATTGCAAGCATTGAATTTTTATTGCCGGATGGGATGGAGTATGAAAATAACGATGATTTCATGAGATTTTCCCGATCTGATGAGGGTTTTATTCCTACCCTGGGGATTGAACTCCTTGAAGGAAGGAACTTCAGGCCTGTTACTGATTCAGCAGGCGCTTTTATTGTTAATGAAAAGGTGGTCGAAATGCTCGGACTTGAGAATCCGGTAGGTACAATAGCGACAAATGACTTCTTCCAACACAAAGGGCCTATTGTTGGCGTTATGAAAGATTTCAATTTTGCATCCCTTCATAATGAAATTGAACCCCTTGTCATATCCTACCGACCCGCATGGTCTGGTGTAATCGTAGTGAAGCTTACCGGTGATCACACAAAGGAGGCAATAGCGCATATGGAATCAATCATTAAGGATATTGCCCCGGGTAGTATTTTCAACTATGGCTTCCTGGGTGAGCATCTGAACAACTTGTATTTATCGGAAGATAAGATGAGTAAAATATTTAAAGTATTCTCATTCCTGGCAATTTTGATCTCCTGTATGGGCCTTTATGGCCTGGCTGCCTATTCAGCAGAACTTAGAACAAAGGAAATAGGCATAAGAAAAGCATTTGGCGCCTCGGTTTCCAGAATTCTGATTTTATTGTCAAAAGTATATATTACATTAATAAGCATTGCATTTATCATCGCTATTCCTATATCAAATTACTTTGTTACGGAATGGCTGAAAAACTTCGCATATCAAACCCAGCCTAACTGGTGGACATTTGGCATAGCAGGGATCGCCGTAGGCTTGATAGCACTCCTTGCTGTTGCCGGTAAATCAATCCAGGCTGCAAGAAACAATCCGGCTAAATCTCTTCGTTCAGAATAAAACTGCATATATACAAAGAAGAAAAACACGCGGAAATACATTTGTCCGCCCATCATTTATTCTATACTTTTGCACATATTTTTAGTCTAAAAAGCAAGTTATGAATGTATTGAAAGCAACTGCGGGGATATTAATTTTTATTGGATTAAGTGATCCGGTTTTTTCACAAAGTGACTTGAGTTTAACTGAAATAATGTCCGGTGAGGATTTCGTGGGCTACCTGCCAAAGAATATTTATTGGTCGGATAATAGTAAAAGTGTATATTTTGACTGGAATCCGGATAACGAACTCAATGAAAGTCTTTACAAAATAGATTTGAAAGGGCTTAGTCCATATAAAGTTAGTATTGATGAATTGAAAACAATGCCTTCAAAGAATGGTGTATTTTCAAAGGATAGAAGCAGGAAGTTGTATGAAAAAAATGGAGACATCTTTATCCACCATATCAGAACCGGAAAGATTGATCAAATAACCAATACTATAGAAAGGGAATCAAATCCTGTCTTCACAAATAACGAAAATCGCATCGTTTACAGAGCCGGGAATAACTTATTCAGTGTATCTCTAAGGAATGGTAAAATCAATCAGATCACCAATTTCGTCGACAAGGCTTCCGGTAAAAAAGATAAAAAGCCGGCCGAACATAAAGAGTGGATCCGGAATGACGAAATGGCTCTTTTTGACGTTCTGCAAGAACGGGATGAAAAAGAAAACCAGTCTGAAGCTAAAAGAGATTCATTAAAACCTCAAAGGCCTGTAGAAATACCTTTGAATGACCAATATCTGAGTAATCTTACCATTAGTCCGGATGAAAAGTACGTCATATTTCATCTGATAAAAAGAGCCCCCAACGGTAGTAATACAGAAGTCCCCAGCTACGTAACTGAAACAGGATATTCAAAAATGCTGAGGGCAAGGCCAAATGTAGGTAGCCCGGAATCAAGCATGAAATTGGGGATAATCGATTTAAATAAGGATACGACCTATTTTGTAGATCCAAAAAATATCCCTGGCATATATGATAAACCGCTGTTTCTGAAGGACTATTTACCTGAAGACAGTGTCTTTAATGATCAATATAAGGAACCAAGAAATATTGGGTATCAGTCACCTATATTTAATAAAAAAGGTGACCGGGTGGTTATGGTTATTAGATCAGCTGATAATAAGGACAGATGGATCATGCAGCTTGATCTTTCTGCAGGGGAACTTATTTTGCTGGACAGGCAACGTGATGAATCATGGATTGGAGGACCTGGCATAGGTGAATGGAATTATGAAAGGAACACCCTGGGTTGGCTTGAGGATGATTTAACAATCTGGTTTCAATCCGAAGAAACCGGGTACTCTCATCTATATATCTTAAATACTGAAACGAAGGCAAAAAAAGCAATAACCTCCGGGAACTGGGAAGTGTACAAGGTCAGTTTATCCAATGATAAGGATTACTTTTATTTAACGGGGAACAAAGAAGGCCCCTCGGAACGGCATTTCTATAGGATCCCTACGGTTGGGGGCAAATTAACTAAATATACCCTGGATGCTGGAAATTATGAAGTATCCGTATCGCCTAATGAAAAGATGTTAGCGATCAGGTACTCGTATAGTAATAAACCATGGGAATTGTACCTGGTACCAAATAAACCTGGTGCCCAAATGATGAAGGTCACATATTCGACCAACCCGGAGTTCAACGCTTATCCCTGGAGGGAACCGGAATTAGTTCAATTTGAGGCGGAAGACGGTTCTATGGTTACCGCCCGCCTGTACAAACCGGATAATCCGGTCGATAATGGACCGGCAGTTATTTTCGTTCATGGAGCAGGATATCTTCAGAATGCACACCAATGGTGGAGTAGCTATTTCAGAGAGTATATGTTTCATAATCTATTGGTTGACCAGGGATATACCGTTC
>CBDUCT010000114.1:0-9518 GCA_965365715.1 uncultured Cyclobacteriaceae bacterium
ATATAATATTCTCATAATTAAGCGATGACAGAATTCCGATCTGTTCATTTATAAGAGGAATAAAAACTGAGATAAAAAGAAATAAAATTAGAATAAATACTGCGAATGAAGCCAATACCGACAGTACTCTTGGAATGTGTACCCTGTATATCTGGGCCTTGTGGATATAATCAACTAAAGGACGAAGAATCGTAGCCAGAATTCCGGATATAACCACATAGAAAAAAATGTTAGAAAAATACCATGCCAGGAAAATAAATAAGCAAATTCCAAGGATAATATAAATTATCGGTTTCCTCATATTCTCAAATAGTCAAGCTAAATAAAAAAGCCCTTGACAATATCAAGGGCCATCAATTCCATTTAATTTTTCTATTCCCACTTTAACTCACTTTCAGCCGAATCTGCCTTTTTTTCAACTTTAGCTGATTCCAACTGAGAAAAATCATATTCAGGCAATAATTCTGTCTTCACATGATCGATAGTCCCTTTTAACGCATCAACAAATTTGTCAAAATCCTCCTTATATAAAAAGATTTTGTGCTTCTCATAGTAATATCCTTCCTCCTTATAGCGCCTTTTACTTTCCGTAATCGTAAGGTAATAGTCATTAGATCTGGTGGCTTTAACATCAAAAAAATACGTTCTCTTACCAGCTCTCACCCTCTGAGAGTAAATTTCATTTTTTCCATCTTGCTTGTTCTCTTCCACAATCCTGTTATTTTTGGTTGATTAAGAAACAAAATCCGTAAAATCGAATTAAATATAGTATATTATTTATGTAAGATGCAAATCTAAGGTAAATTAATGCTTAGAATCAAGTATTTTGCGGCTTACTAGATTTATTTAACATGGCAAATTGTGACAATAATAAATTTTTACCTAATTATTGAAAATTTAACAACTCAATGAAGCTAGATTTAAGAAAAATAAGGGAAATAAGCACAATTGACCTTCTGGCCAAACAAATGGTGGAAGGATTCATAACAGGCCTGCATAAATCACCTTATCATGGCTTTTCTGTTGAGTTTGCAGAACACAGGCTATACAATGCAGGAGAAAGTACCCGGGATATTGACTGGAAGGTATACGCAAGAACGGATAAGCTGTTTACCAAAAGATATGAAGAGGAAACTAACCTGAGATGTCAATTGGTTATTGATAATTCTTCCTCTATGTATTATCCTGTAAAAAACAAAGCCAAAATAACCTTCAGCGTTCTGGCTTCAGCAGCATTGGCTTACCTCTTACATAAGCAAAGGGATGCTGTCGGTATAACCACGTTTTCAGATACTATTGAATACCAAAGTCAGGTTAAATCTACAAAAACACATCTTCATAAACTATTTCTGGAATTACAGAAACTACTCGACCAAAGTCAAACATCAAAGAAAACAGCTGTGGCTGATGTATTACATCAGATTGCCAACAAAATCCATAAGAGGTCTCTGGTAATTATTTTCAGCGATATGTTCGATAACAAAGAAGAAATTAAAGACATTATCAACGCATTGCATCATTTAAAACATAATAACCATGAGGTTCTTCTCTTTCATGTAACAGATCCTAGAACTGAATATGAATTTGATTTTGAAGAAAGGCCTTATGTTTTTGTTGACCTTGAAACCAGGCAGAAGGTAAAAGTACAACCTTCCGAAGTAAAGGAGTTTTATAAAAAGGAAATCAAAAAATACTATTACGATCTGAAGTTAAAATGCGGCCAGTTTAAAATTGACTTTATAGAAGCAGATGTAAATGAGGATTTTGATAAGATCCTTTCATCTTATCTGATCAAGCGCGCAAGAATGAACTAATATTTTCTTACAAACTTAGCTTTCTCCATGTAGCCAGGCTTTTTTCTCCTGGAGTACCACAAGTTCTTCTTCATAATCCGGATCCGGTACGCAACAATCTACCGGACAAACAGCTGCACACTGAGGTTCTTCGTGGAAACCAGTACATTCTGTACATTTCATTGAAACAATGTAATAAAATTCATCCGAGAAGGGTTCCTGTTTATCCTTGGAATCTACAACCGTTCCATCTTCTAATTCTACCTTTGCTAACTTAGTTCCACCTCCCCAGGTCCATTCAACACCACCTTCATAGATAGCTGTATTTGGGCATTCTGGTTCACATGCTCCACAATTTATACATTCATCAGTAATTATTATAGCCATACGTAGGAATTATATTAATTTCACATTAATAAATAACAAATCTAAACGCATTATGTTTATGTTCGGATATTCTGAATAATAATTTTTATGAATATCGAGAAAAAAATCAATTCTCTAAACAGGTTAGGAAAAGAAATTCACAAGATTATTAATAATCAAGATGAAATAATTCATCAGGCCTGTAAAAAAAATCCCTGGTTTGTTCCCGAATTTGTGTTTAAGGCATTGGATGGGATTTCCTATCTGCTGGATGAAGAAAAACTCAAAAAATGGATATCCAAATACAAATTATATTCTGATCCTAAAAAGAATATTGGGATTATTATGGCGGGGAATATCCCTCTTGTAGGTTTTCATGATTTGGTGACTGTATTACTAAGTGGCCATCGTGCAATTGTTAAACTTAGTCATAATGATGATGTTTCAATACCATATCTGGTTAATATCCTTAGATCTATTGATCCGGAAATTGGTGATGACATAGTCTTCGTCGATTCACTTGACAAAGTGGATGCAGTTATTGCTACTGGAAGTGATAATACCGCAAGATACTTTAAATACAGTTATAAAAATATACCTTATGTTATCCGGAAGAACCGGACAAGCTGTGGTATAATCGACGGTCAGGAACAAGTTGAGGATCTGACATATCTAGGGGATGATATATTCAGCTATTTTGGACTGGGTTGCCGTAATATATCCAAAATATATATTCCTGATAATTACAATATAGAAAATTTAATTACAAACTTTAATAATTATAGTTGGATTTTAGAACACACAAAATACAACAACAACTATCGCTATTTGCTATCCAAATTCTCCCTGGAAAACAGATCTTTTCTTAATGCTGATAATTTTACACTGTTGGAAAGCCATGATATTGTTTCTCCGATAGCTTGTGTTTATTATGAGAAGTATAAGGATCTTAAAAATCTTCAATTGATCGTGGAATATAATACATCGAAGATTCAGTGTGTTGTTTCCAGAGATGCCTGGTTCGCCGGAAGTATACCCTTTGGAAAAGCTCAACGACCAGAGCCATGGGATTATGCTGATAATGTAGACACAATGGCTTTTTTAGCTTCACTGTAGAGAATTTCATCTACTTCCTCCACGCCATATTTCTATCCATCCTTTAAATACTCCCCTACCCGGAATATCCAATCTATAATAGTAGGTTCCATCCGGATTATCTCCACCATCCCAGAGGTTGTTGTAATTATAATCATCTGATTCGAAAATAGTTTTTCCCCATCGATTGGATACGATAAGAATGGTTCCTGATCCAGGAGGAGGCAAATTCCTTATAAAAAAGTAATCGTTATGAGAATCATCATTGGGTGTAAAAACATTGGGCACGAAGACAGCCGTATCATAACCTACCGTAACCTCCTCAAATATCTCGCATCCATATGCATCACGAACCAACACTTCATATACACCGCTATAAAGTTCCTCATGCGTATAGGTAAGATTTGTACCATCCCATATTACTTCATCCCAGTCTCTGTCTATGTCCTGTCCGGGAAAATTTGACATGATCGTTTCAATTCTGGTTTCATATGGATCACCGCCACTGGGCGAAACTTGAATCGATACAGTACCGCTACCTACATCCACCCATGATTCAGTTATTCCTGTTATCGTAAATGCCAATTCAAATTCAGGTTCAAGGATCTCAAACACATCCGAGATCGAAGATAAATTACAGCCGGATTGATTCTGTGAAAGTTGTATCTGGTATTGCCCGGCAACTATCTGATCAGTTACAGAGCCATCAATTGTATACCCTCCTATAAAGTCATCTTGAGTAAGAGTCTCATTATATACAACATTCATCGAAGGAATGGATATTAACTCCAAAAGATAGATTTCTGTTGAATCCCCGATAACATTATCCACTGTTACAGATCCTGTTCCATTTACCCCCTTGCAAGGGACAACACCAATATCAGTAATATCAAAAGAAATAGCAGTCGGACCTCCGGTTAAAGTTATATCTGTGCGGCTCTCACATGCCGTGGTACCAGACAATAGCAGGTAATAAAATCCATTGGCCAATGTATCTATGGTAACCCAGGTATTTGAAGGCAATGGCTGCATACTCACATCCGATTCTGGAGTATCATTATCTGCAAAACCGTACATATACGGGGGCGGGTGAACATTTGCTGCTGAATCAACATAAATTCTGACCTGACCATCTTTGCCGTCCCCTGCGCAGGTCGGTGATATCGTCTGAATGTTAGCCTGTACAGATCCCGGGAAATCAACCAATACATCAGGATCCTCTATAACACAATTATTCACATCCATTACCCTGATATTCTTTAATCCGGCTGAAAGACCGCTGTAAACAGGCAGATCATTCAGGTCCACAGAGGTGAAAGCTCCATATTCAAAAGATATCTGATAAGGCTCTAATCCGCCGCCGATTGTTTCCATTATAACACTACCATCATCATTGCTGCAGGTTGCATCTGCAGTTGAATAGGTGAATAATATTTCCGAATATTCATTATTTATGGTAACGGGTACCTGTTCAAGACATACTGAGCTGGCATTTTCCCTTACGAGAATAAGATAAGTTCCAAGGGGTGGTAAGCTGTCAATATACTCTCCCGAATTAAAAGTATCCCAGGTGAATCCATTCAGCGAATACTCATAGGGACCAGAACCTCCGGTGACATTTATTATAGCTCTGCCCCAGGGTTGGTTATAGCAGGCAGAATTAACAAATGAAGCAGTATCGGCTGTTGCAATTATGTTGGAAGGGTCAGTAAGTATTACAGTATCTCTTTCAGTTATGCACATAGCCGTATCATCGACGATTTCATATACATACATACCTTCAACAAGGTTATCAAACAAACCACTTTGATTGGAAATAAGAATACTATCAGGGGTTATCAGCTGATAGGTATAGAATCCTGTACCCCCGGAGGCAACAATCTGGATTTCACCATCCGATGCACTACATCCCGGATCGACTGTGGTAACAGTTGAAGTAATACCACTGCAATCAAGAATACACCATATAACGTTAACCACAACTTCTGCTCCAACACTTTCCCCACATCCATCATCCTGAGTAGCATAAAAGGAGGTGTTCCCCGATGATGACATATCAAGAAGTGTTGAGTCAGGGATAAAATTATTCCCGGTACCTACGAGGATTGTAAGGGTAGCATCACTATACCATTGAATATTAGTCCCTAATGCAGTGAGAGCAGGTTGAGGATCCCCAACACATACATTGGTCAGATTATTTACGACAGGTGGATAGGATTGGAGCTTTACATGTACAGATGCAGAATCGTACGGGCTGATTCCGCAAGTGTTAGACTGAACCATGTAGAAATAGGTAGTATCAGGTACAGAAGTATCCAATTCTGCCGGTCCAGGGGTATAAGTGCTGCCTGTACCTACCAGGTTGGTTAATCCGGGATCGGAATACCATAATATATTGGTACCAATAGCCGCAAGCGTCGGAGCCGGATCATTGACGCATATTTCATAACGTGATTGTCCGGGAACTGGAGAGGTTGTTGGTGCGTCTATATATTGAATGCTGCTTGAATCGGGTAAACTCTCAGTACAGCTACCAATAGTTTGTGTAGCATAGAATGTGGTGTCAAGCGGTGAATTATTATCCAACACAGGTGTATATGTATTTCCTGTTCCGATAAGATTGGTCAGAGCCATATCAGAATACCATTGAATATTTACACCAGCAGCAATTAACTCCGGAATTTGATCAGCTAAACAATTTAATGAGTCCGAAAAAGCCATAATTGGGGCATCAGATACCCCTGATCCCCCCACGTTGATAGAGCCATCATTCAGGCTAAGGTTAGCATCACATAAATTCGTACCCACCACAGAAATACTTATCGGGTTGCTCGTGAAAGATATTCCTGAAGCAAAACAATCAGGTCCGATCAATTCGTAACGAATTTCAAATAAACTCTGACCATCGGCCAATGATTGCCCTGTTGCACTTGACTCAGACCATATCAGAGTTAAGGTGGATGAGTCAGCAAGGCTAAAATCAGTTGGATCTAATTCGCTGATCCCGGCGATATTTTCAACACCAAGAAAACGTATTATAGTTTCATCCCATGTGATAGATAAATTCGTGGTTATAATGTTATTAAATCCCTGGACGGAAACAGGCATAACAAGTTGATCTCCTAGATTCCCGGATGAACTGGGAATTGATAAGCTTACATCCTCACGCGGATTGACATTAACATTGACATCCGGAGGCAGATTTACCGGATCCAGTGTACAAGAGTTCTGATCGATTACGCTGACCACCGTGTATGTTGTAGTCGCTGACAGCGGACCAGTATTGTATGTTAAAGGTGTCGCGTCAGGTACAAAAACAGAGTCAGCTATAGTTGTTCCCCCATCTGTAGAAAGATTTACAACGTATGGTTGGGTACCTCCTGTAATTGCTATGGATAAATCAGCACTTTCATTTTCGCATATTGTTGTATTCCCGGTAAAAACTATTGAAGATGGCCTGGGATTTACATTCACCGGTAAAGTCGTTGGATTAATTGCAGTACAACCTGTCCCATCAATGTAATTCACACTTACCTGAAAAGGAGCTGAACCATCCCATTGTATTTCAATATTAGAATCAGTTACTGTTCCTCCGCTTATTATTGTACCTCCCGAAACAGCCCATATATAATTTGATATTCCCGGGCCAGATTCTGTATTGTAAGTCTCAATAGACTCAAAACAGACTATATCATTTCCAGTTAAGGTAGGGGTTGGCAGAGGATCAACTGTCACGGGTAATATTGAAGGAGGAGATGCCGTACATCCATTTACATCGGTATAACTTACACTTACCTGATGGGGCGCACTTCCATCCCAGTTTATAAAAACATGAGGGTCAGCATTTGTGCCACCACTAACTATGGTCCCTCCGCTAACAGACCATACATAATTTGTTTGTCCTGCGGTTGAATCCGTGGTATATAATTCAGAGGACAGATCACAAACTGTTCCCGGTCCATCGAGAGAAGGTATCGGCAACGGTATTACAGTAACCGGCTGTACCGTCGGCGATATGGCTGTACATCCATTTATGTCAGTGTAGTTAACACTAACATTGAAAGGTGCAGTTCCATCCCAAAGTATTTCGATACTTGAATCTGAGGCAGTTCCGCCATTAACTATCGTCCCTCCATTAACTGTCCAGATATATGCGGTTTCTCCTGAACCTGATTCCGTTGTATACACTTCTGTAGATCCGACACACAGTGATGTGGGTCCAGTTATTGTAGGTACAGGCAAAGGGTTTACTGTTATGATTAAAGCAGTTGGATTTAAGGCTATACACCCGTTTACATCCGTATAATTTACACTTACTTCATGGGGTGCTGTCCCATCCCATAATATTTCGATGGAAGGATCTGTAGCAGTTCCACCGCTCACAATCGTCCCTCCACTAACAGTCCAGCTATAATTCGAAATACCAGCTCCAGAATCAGTAGTATAGGTTTCCTGAGAAACTGCACATACACTGGCAGGACCTGATAAGGCAGGCACGGGCAAAGGATTTACATTAACAGGTAATATAGTGGGGGTCGTTGCGGTACAGCCGTTGCCATCCGTATAGTTTACACTTACCTGGTAAGGAGCAGAGCCATCCCATGTTATTTCAATATTCCCTTGGGATGCACCACCACCACTAATTATCGTGCCTCCTGATACATTCCAGATATAGTTGCTTTCACCTGAGCCGGATTCGGTTGTATATATGCTTGTGGAACCGACACAGACATCATTCGGACCTGTAATAGTAGGAACAGGAGGCGGGTTAACATTCACAGGATAATTCGTAGGGATAGCAGCATCGCAACCAAATGTATTATTATAATTAACTGATACACTGAAAGGGCCCAACCCATCCCATCGTACCTGTACTGAAGCATCTGTTGAGGTGCCACCACCTATTATTACGCCTCCTAATACCTCCCATACATAGTCTGATTCACCTGATCCTGATTCAGTAGAATAAAGACCGATTTCTCCAAAACAAACATTGTTTGGTCCACTGATGGTCGGATTTGGAAGGGGATCTTCTATCACACTTACCGGAATACCAAGGTCAGTGCCTGTACATGTATTTCCATCATTCAGAACTGTGACCTGATAAATCCCCGGTGCAGCATTACTGATGGTATAAACATCAGAGAGGTATCCTGTAACCGTTATCGGTACTCCGGTGACAGTATATGTGAAATCATATGGCACAGCCCCGGTAAAATTTATGGTAACATCGGGCAGAGGATCTCCTGCACAGACGGTTCCGCCACCAGAAAGACTTGCGGTTGGTAATGGTTCTCCCTCTCTGACAGGGGTACCCAGTGGATTTCCAACATATATCTCAGTGCAATTATCGCCATCCTGCCTTTCAGCTATAATAAAATAACCGAATAGCCCGCTATTCGGAGGAAGATTTCTGAAAACTATATTATTAGGTGAGGTAAAATCTATAGATATGCTAGGATTAATAGGCGAAGTAGGTGGTGCAATTCCGATATCATCATAGACATAACCCGGGATACTGGCATCCCATAATGCATACCTGTATCCTCCGGTGGGGTCCAGGTCGCTCAAGCTTGGTTCATAGATCCCGGCTGCAGTTACAAAATCAATTGATATCCATCCATCTTCCGATCCAATACAGGATTCATCCTGTGCCACAATAGTACTATTACTTTCAATGCGGTCAGGGCATTGAGCGAATAGTCCTCTTGTACTTAATAACAATAAGGTCTGAATCACTAAATATGTTAACCGGACTTTTCTCACGTTTCTTATTTATCTCTTCATTACTGTTCTGAGATTGATACTTTCTTGACAGGACATTCCTCACCAATAAAAATGATCACGCAATTTAATAAATTGATATTTTCAGGCATATTTCTCAACAATATCCGGTTGCCAGATTTGCTCACGTCAATATCATTACTGATCCCGATTGATGGAAAATTACTACTTTCAAGATATAAATATTCACCGGTGCTGTTATCAAAAATATTTATCTCAAATCCTGAAATATTGACATTGGATTCAAATGAATCCAGGACATTCAACTCCTTTAAGTCTGATGAGGCAGTATTCCTGATATCCAGCACTATCTTTTCGGGACATTGAGAAAAAGCCTGCAATGAAAATATTACAAACAAAAGTGACAGTACAACAATTGATTTAAATCTACACATAACCAGCTGAAATTTTACCTCTAAAATACTGCCCACATTCAAAAATTTGTTTTAGTATTTATACATTTCACCACAAAAAAGTAAT
>CBDUCT010000115.1:0-9513 GCA_965365715.1 uncultured Cyclobacteriaceae bacterium
GTGATCATGTTCTCCCTGAAGGGAGAATTAATTGTTAACATCCCCATGGATGTTGTCAGGATCGCCATACCATTACTTATTTATTTTGCCATAATGTTCCTGATTGGATTTTTCATGAGTAAAAGCCTTGGTGCGAAATATGATATAAACGCTTCCATTTCTTTTACTGCTGCCGGGAACAACTTCGAACTGGCCATTGCTGTAGCTATAGCTGTCTTTGGGCTGAATTCGGGCCAGGCCTTTGCTGGTGTGGTAGGGCCGTTGGTGGAAGTACCGGCCTTGATCCTGTTAGTCAGGGTAGCTTTCTGGTTGAAAAAGAAATATTATGATTCCTAAGAAGAGAATTGCATCGATTGATATCATCAGGGCCTTGACCATGTATTTCATGATCTTCGTCAATGACCTGTGGACCTTGCGCGATATCCCTGAATGGTTAGGGCATGCTGCCCCGGGAGAGGATCGCTTGGGTTTTGCAGACATCATCTTTCCTCTTTTTTTATTCATAGTGGGACTTTCTATCCCTTTTGCTTTTAAAGCACGACGCAAAAAGGGAGATTCTAATTTTCAGATCTTTCAACACATCTTTGTTCGAAGTCTGGCCCTTATCGTAATGGGATTCTACATGGTCAACCTGGAGAACATCAACCGGGAACTTTTATCGATCAGCAAGCCAGTATAGCAGAGCCGGAGGGCCACCGCGTGGGTCGTGATCTGGAACCTGTATCCCGATGGGAAAGCCTGTAAAAAGATTCCCGAGTGGGCAATGAAGGTACTTGGTATTTTAATTCTTATATACCTTGCTGTGGTCTATACGGGAGGGTCAGTAGAGGAACCACACTGGATGAGACCACACTGGTGGGGTATTCTAGGTCTGATTGGTTGGGCCTACCTGGTAATAGCCTCGCTTTATCTTTTGGTGGGTAGCCGAATTGTATGGCTATCGGTAATCTTATTGTTTTTTATGTTTCTCAATATTCAACAGGAAATTAAACCCTTTACCGGATTTCCGGATATAAAGATCATAATTCCTGCTTCGAATTATGTACTGGTGGCCTGTGGTCTGCTCACCTCAGTATTGTATATCAAGTTCAATGAGAAAGAGAAGATTAAAGAATTCCTGTTATTGATGGGTACATTGGCGCTGGTATTTATCGTTTTCGGGATTATCACACGACCGGAATGGGGCATAAAAAAAATTGGGGGTACCCCTTCATGGTCGACCATATGTGCCGGGATCGGTTTCGCCAGCTTTGGTATTCTTTACATTCTTGCCGATATAATGAACATTCGTAAATGGGCGGCCATCATCGGACCCGCCGGAAGGTCTACCTTAACGTGTTATTTGGTTCCGTACTTTTACTATGGTGTTTATTCGATTATTGGATATTCACTGCCTTTAATCCTGCGAACAGGTTACGTGGGGATCATCAAATCACTGTTGTTCGCCCTCCTGATCGTCACCATTACCGGTGGACTGGAGAAACTGAAGATTAAGCTTAAAATATGATTATTGAAAATTTAGATTTCATTCCGAAGGATTTATTAATCTGATTAATCTGCTACTTTATGAAATAAATCCCCTGGGTTAATCCACCAATCCGGTTCTTCCTGAATTCCTTTATTCATAAATTTTTTCCTTTCTTGAAAAATGAAACTTCGAATTATAATTCGTTATTAATAAACGCCAAACGCGGGATATTATGTCAAGAATATTAAACATTTATATAGATTCATGTAAATAAAACATTTTTTGTTTTAAATATTCCATATTTTATTATTACCGAAATTATATTATATTTCAACTTAGTATTCAGAGAAATTGAATGTAAACCAGCTGTTTTGGTAAACTTTGATTTCTCAAGAATTAATCATTTTTCAATGGAAACAGTCATCCACTATAGGTCAGTTAATGAATTCATTTGGAATATATATCAGGTTTAAAAAGTTTAAACGAAGAATGGCTATTCTTATAACGTTTTCATTCCTATTACAAGGATGTGCCGTATATGATAAAAAACCTGTGAGCCTGGAGGAAGCAACAACCGACCACCGTGTTAAGATCATTACTAAGGAAGGGATAAAGGAAAAATATAAAAGCATCTACTTTAAAGATGATGGTGAACTGTATGCTTTGTCCAATAAAAAATACCCTGATACGGTTGAAATAATCGTACCCACTGAGCAAGTAAAGGTCATTCATCCCCGTGGATCGGGATATTCAAAGGACATAATTAAAACAATTGATGGCATGTCCTATACTTTTGATCATTATCATATTGTAAATGATTCTTTGGTCGGCAAACAATTTTTAAAGCACCGGATTGAGATGCCCCTATCCGTTGACACGGTTGAAGAAATATTTCTCTACAATCCGAAAAAAAGTACTGCTGCCACGGTTTTTCTGACCATTGGGTCTGTGGCTACGGGCCTGATTCTATTTTCTTTAGTGACCTTCTCAACCGATTGCTACGGTCAGGGCTGTATAAGCTTTGATTAAATACAACCTTGTCCTTAGAAACTTCCTCTACTACAAAAAAATATTATTATAATTCCGGATCTGCATAATAATTAAGGCCCTCAATTATTACTTTTTAATAACAATAAGGCAACTGATCTTCACTTTTGCAAAATCTGCAACAGATCAAGAATTCAATGGTAAAATCCGATATGGGATAATTATTACACTGTCGTAATTTAATTATCTCAAATAATAGAATTGCCATGAAAAAAAATATGTTGATTACTCCATATTCTGAGTCGCGCAAAGCAACTGCTAAGCTACTATGTCTGATTTTTTTATTGCAAAGTTGTGCAATCTATGATAAGAAGCCTGTCAGCATTAATGAAGTAACAGATGAGAAAAAAGTAAAGGTAATTACCCTGGACAACAGGGAATCAATCTATCAGAAGATCTTTTACAAGGATGATGGCAGATTATATGGTTTAACCTCTAAGCGGGTAAAAGATACACTAAACATCAAGATTCCAACGGAACAGATAGATGAGATTAAATCGGGTTATGATCCTAACATCTCAAAGGATCTAATTATAACTACAGACGGAAGGACCTACGGCTTCGATTACTATTATCAGGGGAACGACACAATTTATGGTAGAATGAATATAAAACGGCAAAAGGAGGTGCTTTTGGTGGAAGAGGATATAAAAAGTATATACGCTTATAATCCAAAGAAAAGCACCACGGGTACAGTTTTTCTTACTGCCGGATCTGCAGCCACAGGACTTTTGTTATTTATGGTATTGACACTAGCAACCGATTGCTGGGGGGATGGTTGTTTTCAGGAATGGTAGAATTAGACTGGTAAATTATCTGCTTCCAGATAAAATATTTGAAATAAAATAGGCCGAAAACGATCTGGGAAATAATCATCGTTATCAGAGTTGTAGAATCAATGCTTAATATCCCTCCCTAAAAAAATTTTGGACTGGTTAGTCCCCGGAATTTTACTTTCAAGCAGGATTTTGTGATTATTTATATTAAATTGAACGTCTTAATAATTTTTTTTCATTATGACTTTCTCCTTATGAACCGCCGGCAAAAAATAAACTATGTCTGTTCATTATGCTTAAGTACTGTTTTGTTAGTAGCGCTACTATCTCTCTACGCTTGCAAAGAACAAGATAAAAACGACACTAAATCACAGCCCAACATTGTAATGATACTGGTGGATGACCTGGGTTATGGAGATGTGGGTTGTTATGGAGGTAAAAATATTCCCACACCCAATATCGATCGCCTTGCCCGGGAGGGTGTGCGTTTTACGGACGCCCACGTCATGTGTTCTGTATGCGGCCCCAGTCGGGTGGCACTTTTGACAGGACGTTATCAGCAACGGATGGGGGTGTACTGGAATCCTGATCTGTGGCAACGATTTAACTGGGGACCGCCGGACAGCATTCTGATATTACCACAGGTAATGAAAAAAGCAGGCTATGTGACTGGTCATATAGGGAAATGGAATATTACTCCGGAAGCTTTACCCTACGTGGATGAATGTTATGACCTGATGAACTGGAAAGGAGCCTATTACCCGAATGATACCGGGACTTATCTGGGTGTTGACAGCCCGGATTTTTATGATGAACCGAATGGTTGGGGGCCTCCCAGACCTGGTGCTGAGTATCTGACAGACCGCTTAACCCGCCATGCCATGGAATTTATTGATAAACATAAATCCAGCCCCTTTTTCCTGTATCTGGCCTATAATGCCCCGCATACCCCGCTGCAGGCGGATATAAAATATAAGGCGATATTTAAACACCTGGAGAATGAACCCAACCGGATTTACGCCGGTATGGTATCCTCGGTAGATGAGAATATAGGAAAGATCATGCTTAAACTGGAGGAACTTGAATTGGCTGAAAATACGATAATTACCTTTACCAGCGATAACGGACCGGCCTACTGGCGATCCTATGACCGGGGCTGGCCCGAAGAGTGGCCACTTACCTTGATCGGATCTGCTGGTGATCTCCGGGGAAACAAAGGCCAGAGGTATGAGGGAGGGCACAGGGAACCCTTTATTATTCGCTGGTCCGCAGAATTGGAGCCCGGTCAGGTCTATGATAAGACCACCAGTACCCTGGATCTTTTCCCTACTTTTATCTCCGCAGCAAATCAAAAAATTGATGCGGATCTGCATCTTGATGGGGTTAATCTGATGCCTTATTTGAAGGGGGAAAAGCAGTCAGCACCACATGATACCCTGTTCTGGATGACCCATAATCAGGGCGCGGTCAGGGCAAGAGACTGGAAAATGATCTTTTCCTCTGCCACAGAAGTTCAATTATTCAATTTAAAGAATGATCTCTCGGAACAAAAAGATCTTGCTTTGGAAAATCCCGAATTGGTTCAGAGACTTCTGCAAGCCTGGAAGGATTGGAATGAACCTTTCCCGGTTTCAGCCAGCGAACAGAAAAAATTCAGTATTGAATAGACTAAGAATCAAGTATATTTCAATTCCGGGATCTAAATAGCCTTTGGAATAACCGGTGTTCAATGTAATTGATTCTATTTGAAATGAATTCATCTATGCGCATAAAATAGCATATGTTTATGCGCATAAATTTATTTTTATACGTATAAATGCTTTTAATTTTATACGTATAAGTTAATATCAGATACAAATTTATAAATTGACTGGGCCAGGATGTCAGCCCTGCTGATATTGAATTAATTCATGATAACCACTAAGTAATTATAGTTTATTCATTGAATAAAAAAGGATAAATGTTTACCTTAAATATTACAACAAGACAGTACTGCAATGAAAACATATCGAGTAATTTTTTCAGCTTTTTTTTGTGGGGCCTTATTATTTTCTCAGGCTGTAACCGCAGATATCGGGAATACTCTCATAGCCAAATGGAAAGACAATAAAAAGGGGGCATATACCCTGCGTTTTGATGACAGTATGATGTCGCATAAGGACCACACCGTCCCGAACCTCGTAAAAAGAGGGTTGACCGGTTCATTTTTCATAAATCCGGCAACAAACAGGTATGGTTATGGCATCGATGTATGGGAGAGCCAGGCAAGCAGGATCGGGATAGAGTTGTGCCCCCATACTATGAACCACATCGGTGCCGGAGATTTTACGGAAGCAGATTATGAAATTGGAGAGTCTTTCAGAACGGTATGGAAACTAAACCCACCGGATAAAAGTAAATTGTATCCCTTCAGCAGGGGAGGAGGTACGGAGTGGCCTGATGGATACCGGAAAGCCATTCAAAGCAAGTATCCGATAGCAGATTACTCCTCGGAATCGGTCAGGTACAGCGGCAGGGATGATAAGACTGAATTAATTGGTTTTGCGAGAAAGGCCATGCAGGATGATGCCTGGCATACCGTCCTGACCCACGGTACCGGTCCTAATCTGGAATGGCTGGGCTTTGAAGTATCAAATTTTGAGGCTCTGCTTGATTATCTTGCATCTGTCAAGGATAAAATGTGGATAGGAAATGCAGGAGATATATATAAGTATGTGATGGAAAGAAAAACAGCCAAGGTAAATGTATTGAAATATGACGAAAAATCCATCCAATTAGATTTAACTGCAGAAGTTGAACCAGAACTGTTTGATTATCCGCTAACACTGGTCACTGAAGTGCCGCAAAATTGGGGTCATTGTAAGGTGGTGCAAGGAAATAAGGTTGAGATCTATCCCGTTGCCACGAATAAGGTTATGTATAATGCAATCCCGAATGGAGGGAAAATCCAATTATTACCTTCTGAAATGGATACTACCCCTCCAGGGAAAATCATTGTAAATGATGGTGCTGGCCAGGATATCGACTCTTCCCCACATACCAATTTGATATCTGCAAACTGGGGGGCCGCTTCAGATGCAGAATCCGGGATATCCAGGTATTGGTACAAAATCGGATCTACTCCAGGGGGATCAGAGATCTTGGACTGGATCGACAATGGGAGGGTAAGATCTTTTTCTACATCAAGAACCAACCTGGCACTGGTAAGAGGAGAGAAGTATTATGTGACGGTTAAAGCGGTAAATGGTGTTGAACTTTCTTCCGAAAGCATATCGGATGGTTTTATGGTAAATACAATTCCTGATTATATTTCATTTAGCGAAAATTTTGATGGTGGATATCTTTCTCAATGGACAAAAATCCAAACCAGGAATGGATCGGATAAAAATATAATCTACCTGACTGAAAAAGCTGCCAGGAATGGTGACCTGGGCATGCAGTGTCATATGCAGGATCTTCAAAGCGGAATTCCTTTCCTTTTAAAGGATAATGTTTCAAAAGAAAATGAAGTATTTACGAGCTTTTATCTGAAATTAAGCCCGGATTTTCATTTTACGCCCGAAAGCGGCAACCTTCAGATCCTCGAACTCCTGGATGCCGGTGGAAACTTCGTCGCTCAGGTATCCCTGGGATATAAATCTGATATTGGATTCCATATTTATGCCTCGGCCAGGGATAATACCGGATATCGTGCCTCTATTCCCGGCTCAAGAGGTGATTATCCTCTAAGTTATATTCCAGTAAAAAAAGAGGAGTGGATCAGGATCGACTTGAGAACCAGGGCCGATAAAATTAAGGGAGGAGCAGAATTATGGGTTAATGGAGAACGCAAAGGGTGTATTACCAACCGGTTTACGGATGGTCTGGCCGTTAGAGGTTTACGAATAGGGATCCTGAACCTGTATGAAAGCTCTGCCATCGGGGATCTGTTTATTGACGATATTACAGTTTCAGACAGCCTGTTAAAATAATTTATAAATTATCTAATGCCTTCTAAGTAAACAAGACCAATCAATCAATATGAAATTGATCTGGTACTACTTTAATAGTTCAGCAATTGTATTTTCTTTAAGATTAACCGCTACTGGATACACTTCATAATGTATATTTAAAGAAACAACCGTCGCACTTAAACCTGATAGTTTTTAACTGAAACTTAAGCTGAGTCGCGATTTATATCAACCGTACCGGCCCGATCAAACCCTGGCTCCTGTATTTCTGCCACCTTATCCATCTTTTCGAAACCGGATTGTCCTCCAGTGATTTCAAATAGTTGCCTAAAACGGTGGTGATTTTTATATGAAGCTCGTTTTTGCCTGCATTCAGGCTTCCATCCAGGCTATAGGAATGATCTCCATACCAGCGGATACCAAGGGATTTACCATTTATTATGAGCTCCGAAACACCCACTACTTCCCCCAGATCAATGGTCGAATAATTATCTGGATCATCAATTTCCAGGATCTTACTATAATGCGCCACCCCGGCAAATGTCTTTAGCCTGGGATCTTCCAGAAAATCCAATAACTCAGGCAATTCTACACGCTCATTGCTGCCATCGACATGTTCCAGGTTAAGCTTCCAGCCACCCCCCACTTCCAGTGGCAGGATGGAATCATCCCTTTCAGGTGATTGAAAAGCTAGCACTGCCTCTGAAGATGACCTTTCTTTGTTTTGCCTTTCAAATACGATCAGCTTCGACTCTGCTGGTCCAAAATGCAGTTTCAAATGTGGGTCCGGTGAGCTATAGGGCAATATTGATCTATCGCCGCTCTCAGCATCCCAGAGCGAGGGAATTTTTCCTTTTACATCAAATTTAACTTTAATTTCTCTTGACTCGTTAGCGTTTGAATTGGATAAAAAGAATATGTCCAGGTCCTCATGTTTGAAATAATTCTGGTTAATGAAACGGTCTGGATTGGAGATCTCCAGATAAGGTCTCAATGCAAATCGTTCACGTACATTTTTGAACCATATCAGCAATTCCTCATCAGGCCTGGGGAAAATGCCAGTATTTTCCGTATGATTCAACAATATCCTATCAATGGTTTCCTTTACCTGTGCATCTTTAGAAATATAATCCTTAAACTCCGGGCTCCGATATGGGGCTTTCTCAATGAAAATGATCTTTCCATCGTTTTGGGCGAATTGATAAAGTGCCTTTGCGGTTTCAGGAAGGATGGTCTCCACCTCCAGCAGGATCAGGGCTGAATATTTTCTCGATTTATAACCTATACGCCTATCTGAATATGTTGAATCCTGCAATATCTTCTCACTTACATAATCGCAACCAAAACCATGCTGTTGTATGGCTTCCCAGACATTATGCTGATAAGGCGGATATTTAACCACCGGAAAGGGATCCCGTTGCGGGCCGAACTTCATCCACATGTCAGCCAAGGGATGAAGGATGGCGATGTCAGCAACCGGTTCAGCATTCATAAATACCTCAGATAATCTAGCCTTATAGTCAGTCCAGCGTCTTATATAAGGCCACCAGGGATTGCGTTCATTGAAAAAGGTGCCGTACTGTACCCATCCCGGAAAAGGAGCCTCCGGGGGACTATAGTTAAAGCCATGAAGTATGGAATGTGTTACCCCGGACAGATTGCTCTGATCACCGGCTACCTTAATGGTTTCCAGGGTGGCATTAAACACCATGGTTGTATTGGTGATCTCCTCGCAGCTCACCAGTTTGTTCCCGCTTAATCGGGCGCCGGAGGCTACAAATTTATTGATCTCGGAATATGCCCTTCCCCGCCAGCCAACATCTGAAAAATCTTCTCCGACTGTTTCCCTTAACCATGTCTCGCATTCCGGAATGTCAATATCCATGCTGGCTTCCAGCGGGTGATATCCTCTTCCATAAGCCTGGATCCTGGATTTCACCCCATGCTGATGGCACCAGGTATTGAAAGTATCTATAAATCTTTCTTTAAACAGTTCCATCCTGGTGATATAGAAATCGTAACGTACACGCTGCAGATCCAATTCTACCTGATCAGAAAATTTGCACCCATATTCTTCATCAACAGGATTTCCCATATGTCCTATCTTATATAACACATAGGGCAAATATGGTATCAGCGCATAACCCCGTCTCCTTTCAAATTCCTCTGGCAGGTCATTATACCAGTTGGCCCCTTCCATCTCCAGGCTATCGCAGAACATGCCCCTGAAATGATCACCCATGCTGTTCATTACCTTTGATAATCCATCGGA
>CBDUCT010000116.1:0-9414 GCA_965365715.1 uncultured Cyclobacteriaceae bacterium
AAAGTTCCAGGTAAGGGCGACTGCATTTCGTATTCCTGTGGCATATCGTTTATCCAATGTCTGTTCCTGATTCAATTGATCCTCAGAAAATCGCCATATCCCTGCTCTTGTCTCAAGCTCCACACATGGGTATATGCCGGGGGATCCTTCTGTTCTTGGTTCTTCCTGGCAGGTGTTTGTAGCCGATCCAACATTTACGTACATGTTCCCTTTCCCATCAAATGTGAAAGGTTTTTCCATATGCCCGGTGCCGTCGACCAGATGTACCAGGGTATCTACAGGACCTGAGGGGAGCAATTCATCTTTATCGAGCTTCGCCCTGAACACCTGGGTTCTTGATGAGAAATATAGATATCCCTTATGCAGTTCGATACCCGTCCCTGTCACTTCGGAATATCCTTCTATATGGTCAGCCCGGCCATCATGGTTGATGTCACGAAGGGCAACAATGCCCTTGCCCTCATTATTCAGGCGTCTGAGGTGAACATAAATATCCCCGTTCTTGTTAACGACAAGGTGTCTTCCTCGACCGAGGGTGTCAACGACCACCATTGCGCCGAAATTTTCCGGCAGCGTAATGCCTCCATTATCTTTGTCAGGGAATATTTCAATACGGTTCCTGCCCGGTTTGTTCTTCTCTTCACAGGAGGTGATAACCAGGGTTATAAAAAATAATAGAGTTAATGAGGAAAATAGAAATCTGTTTAGCATAATTTCATAAATTAATTGGCTTCTATCTTATTAAAAAAAAACACGTCTGGAATAAATCGATTTAAATTTAAAAATTATTTAGCTATATTGAAGGATGATATTGTAAAATAAAAAGTATTGATACATGAAAAGACTGCTTTTTATCGGGGGGACCTTTGCATTAATGATGTTATCCCTGGGTTTTTTACTTAGACTGATGGAGTATGAGGGTTCAGGTTTGCTCATTCTTTTTGGTTTAGCAGGTTTTACCGTGATACTTATTGTAGGGGCTGTAAAACAAAAAACCCTGCTGTTTTACACCAGTAGCCTGACTATGATCCTTTTACTATTGGCCTGGGTATTCAGTGGACTTGAGCTTCCGGGTGCCAATCTGTTATTTATGTCGGGGATGCTTGTTTTGACCTTGATTCTTCTACCGTTGTTTGGATTCTGGATCTATAAACATTCCTGATCGAGGTAGTGATTTAATCATTTTTTAACCAGGAGCATTTTTTAGATGAATTTAAATCTCTTTTTAATAATTCCAGCAATGCTTTCTTTTTTTCTTGACCGGTTTTGCAGCCTTACGAGCCTGGTATACACATTATTGTTTTTACATCTTTTTGAAACCAATAAAAATTAATTAAATGAAATACATATTTTTCAAACTTTTCAGTATCCTGACATCAATAGTAATGGTTTTTTCCTGTACTTCCGTGACAGATTCCGATAGCGGTATTATTACCATGTCACAGGAAGATCTGAAGGACAAGATCATGGGTGCCTGGGCATTGCAGACCATCGGCGTAACCTATGGTGGCCCGACTGAATTCAGGTATAACAAAAGAATTATCCCTGATAGTGTCGACATCATATGGAATGATACCCTGATGTATCACTGGATGACTCGGATCCCGGGACTTTATGATGATATCTATATGGACCTGACTTTTGTCGAAGTGTTTGAAAAGGAAGGCCTTGATGCACCCGCCTCCTCCCACGGCAAAGCATATGCCAACGCTGAATATTGGTTGTGGCATGCAAATCAACAGGGAAGATATAATATCCTTAACGGTATTGACCCTCCGGAATCAGGCCATTGGCTGAACAATCCTCATGCTGATGATATTGATTTCCAGATCGAGGCTGATTTCGCAGGGATCATGGCGCCGGGTATGCCCAATGCCGCCAGCGCCATATGCGATCCGATCGGTCATATTATGAATTCCGGAAACGGGTATTACGGAGGGGTATATATGGCTGCACTTTACAGTAATGCTTACGTTATGGATGACATCAGCCAGGTGGTTGAGAAATCTCTGGCAGTAATTCCAGCACAGAGTTCTTATTACAAATGTATGCGCGATGTAATTGACTGGTGCAAACAGTATCCTATGGATTGGAAGAAAACCTGGGGACTTGTAGAAGAAAAATGGGGTGAGGATATAGGCTGCCCTGATGGGGTACATGCTGATTTCAATATCGATGCAACCATCAATTCAGCCTATGTGATCATGGGTTTGCTATATGGCAATGGCAACCTGGATAAAACCATGGACATATCCACCCGGTGCGGGCAGGATTCTGACTGTAATCCGGCCAGCGCCGCTGGTATTCTTGGTGCCATGATTGGTTACCGTGCAATTCCCGAGAAATGGGCCAAAGGCCTTGAGATGATAGAAGACCTGGATTTTAAGTATACAAACATCTCGTTGAATGACGCCTACGGCTTAAGTTTCAGGCATGCCCTGGAAGTGATCAGACGAAATGGAGGTGAGGTAGGTGAAGATGAAGTTAAGATTAGGGTCCAGGAACCTGTAGCTGTTCCATTTGAAGAAAATTTCCCCGGTTACAAAATTCTGGAA
Source organism: uncultured Cyclobacteriaceae bacterium (assembly GCA_965365715.1). GTDB lineage: Bacteria > Bacteroidota > Bacteroidia > Cytophagales > Cyclobacteriaceae > JAGTVG01. The sequence continues at coordinate 2,556 of CBDUCT010000116.1, forward strand.
AGAAGAAAAATTGACAGAACATTTGTTTCTACCGAGGAAACTGAAATCAAAATTGATTTTGAAGGTGTAGGTGTTGTTTTGACGGGTAAATCCCACAATAAAAAATTCTCTGAAGTGTGGTTTCTGTCGGATGATGACCATACAATGAATAGTTTTAAACTGGAGACGGAATTTTATATAGATGGCGAACTAGCTGTTAAAAATGTCCAGCCCTTAAAATATATCGAAAGGAACCTGGAACTGTTTTATAAATACGAACTTCCACCAGGTAAACATGAGCTGGTCATGAAGATCATTAATCCGCATCCGGATGTAACCCTTCGTATCGGAGATTTGATTACGTACACCAAATAGATGAATAGAATGTACTTTGGTTTTAATAATTAATCCTCAACTCCTTTTTTTATGGCTTTTATTACTCAATTTCGTATTCCTGCTCTCATTATTACCTTAGGTATTTGTGTCTTTTCCTGTGAACCAAAACAACAAGCGGAAGAAAGTGATTTGACAGAAATCGTGATCCTGACAGGGGCAAAGAGTCACCCGGCAACCCTCCATGAGTATATCAAAAATGCGAGGCTTATCAAGGCAATGCTTGATAATGCAGATAATTTGCAGGGTGTTAATGCTACTATATATGAAAATGGATGGCCTGATGATCCTTCCGTCCTGGATAAGGCGGATCTTATCCTAACCATATCAGATGGTCGTGATGGTCCGGGAGGGGAGATGGTGCCTTTCATGAAGGAGGGAAGAATGGAAATTGTTCAGAAACAGATGGACAGGGGATGCGGGATGATGACCTTCCACTTTTCAACCTTCGCACCCGACCGGTATGGAGAACAGATCCTTGATTGGGTAGGGGGGTACTTCGACTGGCAGAATGATCAGGGTGAAAGGGAGTGGTATTCTGATATAACCTTTCTGGACGTGCCAGTAGAAATTTCGAGTGCCGCACATCCCGTTTCAAATGGTGTCGGATCTTTTCAAATTGTCGAGGAATATTATTATGACCTGAGATTCAGGCCTGATGATCCCAGGTTAACTCCGATCATTTCAGTCCCTGACCTGGAAGCAGAGCATCCGGATGGTCAAGTCGTAGCCTGGGCTATAGAAAGAGCAGATGGTGGCCGCGGATTCGGTACTTCACTTGGTCATTTCTATGGAAACTGGAAAAACGAAGGATACCGGAAGATTTTACTGAATGCCATAGTCTGGACTGCAGGACATACAGTTCCAGAGGGTGGCATAGAATCTTCATACTTATCGGACGGGCAAGTTACGAAATTACTTTACGGTAAAGATTATAAGGGACTTATCCTTACTGGAGATAATTATCCCGGACATAAATGGAAAGAGACTACCCCCTTGATTCACAAAGCCCTGGAAATGAATGATGAGATCCATATGGATATTTCACATAATATAAATGATCTTTTTCAATATGATCTGCGAGATTATGATTTTCTGGTATTCAATTACTGTAACTGGGAAGACCCTGATCCGATCTGGGATAGATCTAAAGAATCCCTTGTTAATTATGTTGAAAGTGGTGGCGGTCTTATGTTCATCCATTTTGCCAATGGTGCTTTCCATTTTTCTCTTCCGGATGCTGGCGAATCAGACTGGCCTTATTACCGTACATTGTGCAGGAGGGTGTGGAACCATCATGGGAATAGCACCCATGATAAATATGGATCCTATATGGTAAACGTTGTGGATCGAAATCATCCGATTACCGATGGCATATCGGATTTTCAGGTGAGCGATGAATTGTATTACAACCAGGAAGGTGAAGAGCCAATACATGTACTGCTGTCTGCAATATCTAAGGATACTGGAAATGAAGAACCTCAGGCCTGGACCTATGAATTAAGCCAGGCAAATGGAAAGACCACAAGGGTATTTCAGACCACCTTAGCGCATGATACGGTATCCCTGAATGTGCCGGAGTTTCAGAAGATCTTGTCGAATGCCGGCTTATGGTTATCAAAAGGAACCGAGAGGTGGCAGGATCTATAATACGCTTTGGGGAAATATATTCTTGCATTTTATGGCAGGTGATTTAAGATTAATTGACTGACAAAGCAGGCTATAATCCCTCCCCGGCGGGATAGCCTGTAGCCAGTTTGTATTTTTACGTCAACAGTTTGAAAAAATGTGCTTGGGATCCGTGAAGCATTTAAATTCTATTCCATTGCCGCTTGGATCTTTAAGAAACATAATGGCTTGCTCACAAACCTGTTTTTCATGCTTTAACTTAGGTTCAATAAGAAACTTGATTTTTAATTTTTTCAATTTTTTGGCAAGGATTTCCCATTCGGATTTCTTCAGGATCACCCCAAAATGGTGTAACGGGACTTCCTTGTCTTCGACTGTTATTGTCTTCCTGTCACTTTTCATCTGAGGATTTTCGTGTATTGAAAGCTGGTGGCCGAAAAAGTTAACATTTAACCAGTGACCAGTAGATTTGGTTACAGTACCACCCAGGACATCAACATAAAATTTCTTTGTGGCTTCAATGTTCTTTACAGAAAATGCAAGGTGAAAAGGTATTGACATATTCTCAAAAAGTCCGTTATAAATTCCGGTATGAAATTAATAAAAATTAATGAAATAATGCTGTGAAAACTCAATTTTGATTTCCCGCCTGGATTCATTCCTGATCTCAAATTGTTGTAACAATCCCCGTTTAATAAGCTTTAGACTTAATGATCTAAATATCGAAATTGCGAATAATAAGTGTTTTTAAACTTTATGGAAATGGAGGGTCTTAGACAGATCGTATCGTCTTTTCAAATTCATCCAACAATTGATCTGCATTATCCCTGCTGAAACAGATTGGTGGTTTGATTTTGATGACATTGTTATAAGGCCCGTCAGTGCTGAGTAGGATTCCTTTATCCTTCATGCTGTTAATGATCCCTTTAGCCTCTTTTGCAGCCGGATAGCCGGCATCTGATTGTTTGACCAATTCAATCCCTAGAAACAACCCCGCACCGCGTACATCATGGATCCATTCATGGTCTCCCTGCATGGACTTAAACCCCTCCATCAATTGATGGCCAACTTCTAATGCATTATCCTGTAAGGACTCTTCTTCTATTACTTCCAAAACCGCTTTGCCTATTTCACAGGAGACAGGATTCCCGCCAAAGGAGCTGAAAAATTCCATTCCATTTTCAAAAGCCCTGGCTATTTCACCGTTAGTTACCACTGCGCCAATAGGATGACCATTTCCCATGGGTTTACCCAGTACCACAATATCTGGAACTACGTCATACAATTCATAAGCCCAGAAATTTGATCCTACGCGGCCAAAACCTGTTTGAACCTCGTCCGCTATACATAAACCATTTTTATCCCGGACTTTTTTATAGATCGTCTTGAGGTATGCTTCGCTTAACATTACCTGACCCCCGCAGCCCACGATGGGTTCGCATATGAAGGCGGCAACAGGATTGGTCATGAATTCATCAATCCGGCCATACAGATCCACTTCGGAGTAATTATTTTCATAATCTGAACCTGGCAGAAAGGCTGTATGTATATGTGGCTCAGCGCCCCTTCCGCCCCGGCCTTTGAATTTATAAGGACTGATTTCAATACCTGTGGTGGTATTGCCATGGTAGCCATGATCCATGACGATCAGTTCTTTATTGTTCGTATAGTTCCTAGCCAGTCTTATCGCCAGGTCGCTGGCTGCACTTCCAGAATTCACAAAAAAAACCTTATTCAGGGAGGAGGGAAATTTCTCCAATAGTCCTTCAGCATATTCATTCAAAGCATCATATAAGTATCTCGTATTGGTATTCAATTTAGCCATTTGACGCTGACCTGCATGAACAACCCTGGGATGACAATGACCAACGTGCATGATATTATTCACACAATCGAGATAGGTATTCCCGTTTTGATCAAACATGTATTGGAAAGATCCCCTTTCCATAATTATGGGATCTTCATAGCTGAGAGATAATGCTTTGCTGAAATGAGTATTCCGTTTTCCTATAAATCTTTCTTTGGGTTTCCGGGACCTGGCGGGTAGGGAACAGGCTTCACGGAATTTATTTTCAGCATAATCAGGACTGATGGCGATCCAATCTGACAATAGCTTCCAGACCGCTTTTTCATGAATCGACACATAGGTGTCATCAGGCCGTTGCCTTTTCAAATAGGCTGACTGACAGGCGCTCATACAGAGTCTAGCCGCCAGAAGATAATAAATGCATTTTATTTCAAGATCCTGCAGTGAAAGGACTCTATGATATCCTTCCAATACCGTTGAAATCTTTTGCAGAGGGGTTTCAGTTTCAAGTGCTATGTAAGTTGCACCCACGACTGCCTCACTTATGGTAAATGAATACACTGCGTCCCCAAAATCGATAGCACCGATGATCCGCTTTTCAGTAGATAGTATGTTCCAGTCATTGGCATCATTATGTATGACACTTTTCCGGAGGTGATGCTGGACGGGAGATATGTTCTCACGATATTGTAGTAGAAAATGTTCAATAATTTTCCTTTGTGTCGGATCATTGATGTAAGCTAGGTAATCCGCATATTCAAGAAAATACTGCAGATCCCACTCGTAGTGCCTGGCCATGATCTCAGGTGATTGGAAATTGATGAGCATTTTATCCATTTCCGCAAGGAATTCCCCAAATTCAATTAGAAGATCATCGGAATGATCTGTTTTTGCGAGGAATTCCCCGGGGAGGTATTTTAATAGCCTTGCCAGGTATTGATCACCTTCCCCATCAGTATATAAATAAATACTTTTCCCATCCAATCCCGTGATGATTTGAGGGAATTCATACATCTCCAGGGATCCTAACTGGTCAAAAATAAGATTCTGAGCCTTGAGAATTGGTTTGTCAGTCAGGTCCCGGCTAAGCTTTAAAACATATTCCGGAACTGAATTAATATATAATAAGTAATTCTTATCTACATGTCCATCAAGTGGCCTGATTTCCGGAGAAATGTCATATTTGGATTTGAGGAAGCTTGATACGGAATCCTTCACGTCTTTTTTTTCTGCCAATATACTTATTTTCAGATTTTGAATACTTTAATACACTTCTTTTTCCGTCCAGGCCAGGATGGATGCAGGGATAATATGTGCAAGATATAATAAGGCAGCCGCGATAACTACATCAATTACCCCTAAGCCCAGAAGTGCAAAGAGGTATACCAATAGAATTACGATAATTACGAAAATGCTGTAGGATATCCTGATGGCATGCGTTACCACTTGAATCTCCCTTTCATCCAGGTTTACAGTTTTTTTATGCGTCAGCCTCCAGAGTCCCGATTTTATATAAACCTGTATGAAACTAAGAATTAAAATTAAGAGAAATAATCCAGCAATTGTAAATCCTACCCAATAAGGTAAGCCAATGCCGTATTTTGCAAGCTCAAAGAAAACCAGAACCATAATAAGTGCAAAATAATTAATCATTACACCTGTTCTTCGATGTTCCATATGTATGTTGTGATCCATGATTATTGATTTTTGGTTTGGTCAAATAATTCCTGACTTAGAGGTTTCATAGGTGTGGTTGAAAAAATAAACTCTACGGGCAATTTAAAATATTCACTGATTTTAAAAGCGAGATCCAGACTTGGATTATATTCTTCACGTTCCAGATATCCTACTGTTTGAAAATTAACGCCTATCTTTTCAGCCAGATCCTTTCGGGATATGTTTCGTTCCTTGCGAAGTAAACTGATCCTATTGTATAATTTTCTCGATATCATGATATAATAAATATATATAATGTTGTAAATATACAACGAAATATAATATATAAATGTTTCATAATGGGTGCTTTTTATATAAAATTATTTATATACTTTAATATCAAGTTTTGCCAATAGGATAAAATTTGCTAAATAAGACCATATTTGCAGCTATGATAGTAGCAGTAACAGGCGCTTCCGGGCATATCGGGATCAATCTCCTGCCACTTCTCATAGAAAAGGGATATGAGGTGAGGGTTCTGGTACATAAGAATACAAAGGCATTTGAAGGCATGGATGTAACTCCTGTTAAGGGAGATCTGATGGACAAGCAATCACTGATTGAATGTATTGACGGGGCCGAGGTCCTCATTCATCTGGCAGGTGTGATCACTTTAGAGAAGAAATCTGCTGAGGTATTAAAGGTAAATATTGAAGGAACCGGGAATTTGCTTGATGCGGCCAAAGAATTAGGGGTGAAGAAATTTATATTTTTCAGTTCTATTCACGCACTGAATGTTTTCCCGCTAACAGGGATTATGGATGAAACCAGGGAATTAAATAAAGAAAGTCCGTTTGATTACGATCAATCGAAAGTGAAAGGAGAAGAAATGGTCATGGAAGCATCCGGGAATGGATTCAGCACAGTTATCCTGAATCCTACCGCGGTACTTGGTCCGAATGATTTCAAACCTTCTCAGTTGGGAAGGGCACTGATCCAATATTATAAAGGCAATATCCCTGCCACACTAAACGGTGGATATAATTTTGTGGATGTCCGGGACGTTGCCGATGCAACGGTGAAGGCCATCGAAAAAGGTAGAAATGGCCACAGATATATCATTTCAGGGAACTGGAAAAGCATTATGGAATTAGGCGAGACAGTACATAGGTTCGGGGGCAGTAAGGCACCTAAAATAACAGTTCCATTCTGGCTGGCCAGGTTGGGAGCGGGATTCCTAAATCATTTTTCGTCGGGAAAAGACGAGGAAAGATTGTTTGCTCCGGCATCTCTTGATACCCTTGAAAACAGCCATCGAAATATTTCAAATCAAAAAGCCATTCATGATTTAGGTTATCATCCCAGATATTTTGATCAAACCATCAGAGATACTAT
>CBDUCT010000117.1:0-9392 GCA_965365715.1 uncultured Cyclobacteriaceae bacterium
TTTGATAAGATCTGCTCAAAACGCTTATTAACAGATGCGGGGATAAAGAATGCCAGATTCCTCTCCTATACAGTTGAAGAAAAAAATTCAATCGATTTCGATTATGCTGAAAAAACCCTGGGATTACCTTTCTTCGTGAAACCGGTTGCATCTGGTTCATCCGTGGGTGTTTCCAAAGTTATAGATATTGAGACATTCAAGGCTGCAATAGAGGACACCTTTCAATATGACAATATGGTGCTTATCGAAGAGTACGTTCAGGGACGTGAAATTGAATGCTCGGTAATGGGCAATCAAAAACTAAGAGTATCTCAACCCGGGGAAATCAAAGTGGTTGGAGATCATGACTTCTATTCTTTTGATGCGAAATATGTGGATGATTCGGGGGCAAGGCTTGATATGCCGGCGCTGATAGAGCAAGGTACCATTAGTGAAATACAAAATATTGCTTTAAAAGCATATAAAACCCTTTATTGTGAAGAGTGGGCACGGGGAGATTGGGTTGGAAAAGAGAATGGGGAGAGGTGTGTAAATGAGATAAATTCCATACCGGGATTTACGCATATCAGCATGTTCCCACAGCTTTGGACGTTGGATGGTATTTCGTATACTGAGCTGATCTCGGAATTGATTGAAAATGCTTTCGAAAAGTATGGACGGGCAAACCAAATTAAACGTGATTTTGAATCATCACTCTAAAATCTTGCCGGATATTATATGATTTTTAATCTTTTGACGTAATATTAATAAGATAAGGCAAAATAGATTTATTACCTTTGCCCGGTCTTATTTCAGACACTATGAATACAATTATCAAGAAGATTTTTAAAGCTGAGAATTTTACTGACCTCATAAAACACCTTATCTATATAGGTATTATTGTAGTCTTGATTGTATTATCCATCTTCTATTTTTATTTGCCTGTTTCCTCTCATCATGGAGAATCAATAACTGTTCCCAACATTGTAGGATTAGTTTATGATGACCTGGATGAGTTTCTCACCGATCGTAATTTCCGGTTCGAAGTAAGCGAGGATTCTGGTTATAACAGTTCATACCCGGCTTTGGCAGTCTTAAAACAATATCCTGAACCAGGACAAAAAGTCAAAGAAAACAGAAAGATCTTCCTAACATTAAATGCCTTGAATCCGCCAAGTATTAGGATGCCACGTCTGATTGATGGTACATTAAGTTTCGCTGAACGCGTGTTGGAGAGTTATGGGTTACTGAGAGGAGAATTGATATATGAAGCTGATCCTGCGCGTAATGCAGTACTGGATCAACTGTACAATGGAGAAACTATCGAACCCGGGACCTTATTGCCCAAGGGAAGTACCATTGATCTTGTGATAGGGGATGGAATTGGTAAAGTGATCTTCGAAATGCCTGATGCCAAGGGTCTGGATCTTGAAGAAGCGCGCATATTAATACTGGGATCAAACCTGGAAGTAGGAGAGATCCACTATATCGATGCACCTGAAGAGGTGCCTGGTACCGTTGTCAGCCAGAGTCCTCAACCTGAAATTATGGTTCGTATTGGTCGTTCGGTGAATTTATGGATTGCTGGTGAAGCTCCATCAGAAGAATTGCCTAATAATGAGGAATGATAATCCTGAGAAAATATAGGGACATATTATGGATCATCTTTTTCCTGTTCTTTTTCAATTACAGAGGAAACGCACAGTTAGAAATCGCTACTGTTACTTCCCCCGAAACCAATAATGATCAGGGATGGAACGCCAGAATAATGGAAGATGATACCCTTTCCCTTCCTTTTTGGGATGACTTTTCCTATGCAGGTGGTTTCCCCAACCCGGATATTTGGATAAACAGTCCCAATGTGCTTATTAATTATACCCTGGGAATAGATCCGCCCACACTGGGAGTTGCCACTTTTGATGGAGCTACAGGCAACGGGGGTATTTATAATGCGAATCAGGAGGCTGTGGGGATTGCTGATTCACTTGTATCCAAACCTGTAAATCTCAGCACGCTTGGGCCTACTGAGATCAATTCAGTTTACCTAAGCTTTTTCTGGCAATTTTATGGATTCCCGGAAATTCCGGATGCTGAGGATTCGCTTAGACTTTTCTTCAGGAACCAGCAAAATGAATGGGAGGTGATAGATGTGTTTGACCGGGACCGGGCTATTTCCAATGATACTTTCCAGCAGGTGATCTATAAGGTAGAACCCCGCTTTCTTCATTCCGCCTTTCAATTTAAATTTGAGAATAAAGCCCGTTTGTCCGGATCCTATGATTCATGGCATATCGATTATGTATATCTTAATAAAGGACGTAGTATTAATGACCTGGCCTATCTTGACAGGGCAATAACGCATCCGCCGGACTATATTTTTAATGGGTATTCCGCCGTTCCGGTTGATCAATTCAGAGCTGATCCTGATAAATTCCTCATTCCATCCAAAGTGGATATTTATAACCTGGATAATTTGCTGCAACCTATAGAATATACGGCCATTATCAGGGACACATTTGATAAGAACCGGATCCTGGATACATTGAACTTCAATACGGAAGTTAATCCACCTTTGCAGGGATTCCAGCGTAGAACATTAAATATCAATGAACTAGATGCTGATAAATTGGATCTTACATCGGATTCAATTTTCCTTACGATGGATTTCTATATCAGTTCCGGAGATACCATATCCGAAGGAGTTATTGATTACCGTGTAAATGATACCACTTCTTTTGACTATGCACTTACAAACTATTTTGCCACCGATGATGGCACTGCTGAATTTGGTTTGGGATTGGAGCAACTTGACGGACAGTTGGCTTATATGTTTGTTATGGAGGAGCCTGATATAATCAACAGAGTGGATATCCATTTTCCTAATATCGGCCGGGATCAGGCAGGAACGGCATTCAGTTTCAGGGTTTGGAGACGGCTGACAGATAATCCGGATGACTTACTGTTTGAACGCCAGGATATGGCCATTACACCCATTTCAAGTTTTAATGAGTTTCAGACCATTACACTATCAGATATCTATGTTACCGATACCTTTTATGTTGGTTATGAACAGCGCACGAACGCATTCATGGCTGTCGGATTCGACAAGCAGCATGATGCCGGTGAGCGCATATTTTATAATGTTCTTGGAGAATGGATACCGAATACAGATCATCGGGGGAGCCTGATGATAAGGCCTTATTTCGGTGACAGGGAACCCACCGGAGTTAACGAAGAATCCATTTTGAAACCTAAGATATATCCAAATCCTACTAATGGAATCATTCATGTTGAGGGTAATTTCGATAGGCTGACATTGTACGACCTGCTTGGGAATGTACTTATCGATACCGGTGAAACTGATGATGTTATAAGATTTGACCTCAGCAGCTTTAAGGAAGGCTTATATATAATCAGGATCTCATCAGGAGGGAAATTCTGCACAGAAAAAATACTCAAACTGCGTTGAATTCACTGAAATATGTTTAGGATTTTTATTAAATCGCTAGGTATCAGTATAAAGCCAGTATAAATCCCATAGCTTATAAGATATTTTTATATTTTTGCAGGAATATTTTTTCGAGATAGATAATTTTAACAAATAGACGATGAACAAAATAGGGGCAGCCATAACTGGAGTAGCTGGATATGTGCCGGATTATGTATTGACCAATGCGGAACTAGAGAAAATGGTTGATACCAATGATGAATGGATCCGAACGAGAACGGGGATAAGTGAGCGGAGGATATTAAAAGGAGAAGGATTAGGGACTGCACACCTGGGTACCAAGGCAGTAGAATCATTACTTGAAAAGACAAATACAAGCCCGGATGAAATTGATGGGCTGATTGTTGCCACAGTTACTCCTGAGATGTTTTTCCCATCAACAGCAAATGTAATTTGTGAAAATGTTGGAATAAAAGGAGCTATGAGTTTTGATATGGCTGCTGCTTGCTCTGGATTTTTATATGCACTTGAAACTGGGAATAACTTTATCAAAGCCGGAGGGATGAAGAAAGTTATTGTTATCGGTGCAGATAAAATGTCATCCATAATTGATTATACTGACCGGAATACTTGTATCCTCTTTGGCGATGGTGCGGGTGCAGTGCTTCTTGAACCTTCTGAGGATGATTTTACGATCAAGGATGCCATACTGCGAAGTGATGGCGTTGGCAGGGATTTTATAGTGATTAAAGGAGGCGGATCAGCATATCCTCCGACTCATGAAACATTGGACAAGGGATATCATACTTTTTATCAGGATGGCCGATCCGTATTCAAATATGCTGTAACCAGTATGGCTGATGTAGCCGCGGAGATCATGGAAAGGAATAAACTTCAGGGTAAAGATATTGCCTATCTTGTACCTCATCAGGCAAATCTCAGGATCATAGAAGCTACTGCAAAGCGTATGGAGGTTGAAATGGATAAGGTTACCGTGAATATTGCCAAATACGGAAATACAACAGCTGCCACCATACCTTTATGTTTATGGGAGTGGGAAGAGAAATTTAACAAAGGAGATAACATAATACTGGCCGCTTTTGGCGGTGGATTTACCTGGGGTTCTGTTTATCTAAAATGGGCATATTAACCCGTGGATTATTGAATTATTTTTTGTGAATTTGTACTTCTTGTGGAAATAACGTCCATTTTTAATGAATATGGGTGTAGTATTTCCTGATATAAAGTAGTATATTCACTTGGAAATTGGCTATTTATTATGAAGGTTGCGGGAATCATTGAAGAAAGTAAAAATCATCATCCGGGGGCAATGGCATATGTTATCCTGACCCAGGGGTGTAACTTTAAATGTCATTACTGCTATAATTCCCCATCAGCAAGAATTTTTGATGACGGTGAATTGTCTGACAATAAAATTGATGAAATACTTGGCTTTTTAGATGAAAATAAAGAAAAATACGGAGCTGTTGTAATTTCGGGGGGTGAACCGACAATGCACAAGGACCTTCCGGAAGTGATGAAAAAAATTAAATCCCTCGGTCTGCAGATAAGACTTGAAACGAATGGTACGAATCCTAAAATTCTATCCCAGATAGTTGGTAAAGGATTGGTTGATTATGTCGCCATGGATATCAAGGCACCCCTGGAAAAGGAAAAGTATAAGAATATCGCCGGTGTGAGCATTAGCACGTCTCAACTGGGTAAAATCAATAAATCTATCAGAATACTTACCCGTTCTAAGGTTGAATATGAGGTCCGCACAACCCTGATCAAACAAAAGCATTCCTTCCATGATATCCTCGATATATGCAATACGATAGTGGGTTGTAAACGGTATTGTTTGCAGGAATTTGATGCAGATATTGCTTATGATAAAACATACAGTAAATTTTCAGGATATGATCAGAAGGAATTGGAAAGATTGATCAAAGCCATAAACCCGGAGATCGAAGAAGTTGTCTTCAAATAGACCGGGCTATCCGGGAACCACCCATTCAAATACTCCCTTTGAATTATCTGGCTGTACCTGCTTACTGATTTATATCTATTGATTTTCAGATTTAATCCTGTTGTTAAGATTTACCTTTCTTAGCGTATTAATTATTTCAGTATTCGTGTTCTCTCCTGATATATTGATATTTTCATCAGGGTCCGTTTTATGATCATATAGCATTTCAGCATACCGGGTTCCGGTGCTGTCGAGCCATTCCGTGTAACGAAAATCATGATCCTTGACTGATTCACCTTTAATAAACCTGCTGAATACATAGGATTTTCCCTTTAGCATCGGATTATCATAATATTTCATCAGGCTTTCACCCTGAACATGGGCTGGAATAGTCAAGCCGGCCAGGTCACAGAGTGTTGGATAAATATCTATGAATTCTACCATGGCGTCAGTTTTTATCCCTCCTGTTTCCCAGGGGACTTTAAGGATTACCGGAGCTTTCAGGGAGGTCTCATAATTGCAGTGTTTGCACCACAATCCATGCTCGCCCAGATTCCATCCATGGTCCCCCCATATGATCACGATGGTATTTTTTTCAAGGTCCAACGCTTCAAGTTCCCTTAACACCCTTCCAATCTGGGCATCTGTATAACTTACACAGGCATAGTAGCCGTGTATAAGTTTAAGGGCCATAGAATCAGGAAGAGGGCCTTGAGGAGGAATATCATGATAAGCCCGTAATTCTCCAAAGTTATGAATGGAAGCTTCAGGCGCATTCTCCGGAGCATGCGGATTGCCGGCAAGGTCGATCTCTTCAGGATCATATAATTCCCAGTATTTTTTTGGGGCATTAAATGGCAGATGTGGTTTGTAGAATCCTACGGCAAGGAAAAAAGGCTTACCCATATCATTGAGTTTTTTTAAATCCTGAATACTGCGAAAAGCAATTTTGCCATCAAAATATGCATTATCATCCACATCGGCATTTTCATAGGCTGGTCCTGCCCCATCGTTCCGCTCCATTATTTCAATATTCTCTTTCTTCTGGTAATCCCTCCAGTACTTTTTGCCTACAATATCATCAGCTGGCACCCAGGGAGGAACACTCCAGCTGTCAATTTTATCTGTCTTATGATGGAATATCTTTCCGTTTGATATGGTATGGTATCCATTGGCCTTAAAGTGGGCAGGCAAACTGATTATCCCGGGGGCATCGATATCTGCCCAGGTATCATAATCAATAAACCTGGATACATTTGGCCTGATACCGGTCAATAAGCTGGCTCTGGAGGCACCACACACAGGTACCTGGCAATAAGCCTGCCTGAATATTATGCCATCTCCTGCGACTTCATCAATATTTGGGGATATGATATGACTGGCTCCAAAACAATTCAATTCGGGCCTCAGATCATCAACAGCTATAAACAGGATGTTTGGGGGTGTCTTGTCAGGTTTCTGATCGCAGGCAGTAAAGACCAATGAGAAAAATATCAGAATAAAAGGGGCTAAACGTACCATCGCTTCGAAAAATTATGTTCATGAATGATGAAATTTACTGATTGATTTCAGAACTTCCTATTCAGTGAAAAATAAATTAATCATATATATGATAATATCTTATGCAGCCAAACTCAATTCCACCGGTTTGATGTTTTGCATAACAAGAAATGTCATCCAACTTGAAGGTTTTTTTATCGGTCCAAACTCCCGGTGTTCCCAGGCTATCCATACAGATTCAGGTATAAATTGCACCTTAAAGATGGGCTTGGTGGTTAGAATATTTACCTTATCCAGGATTCTCCTTTTTCTAGCAATTCTATGTTTTTATGTACAGGTTTTTCTGCTATCGATGTTTTTTATCAAGATTAAATAAAAGAACATAAAATTTAGTTATTTCAGTTTCTCTTTATCAATGAAGTTTAAAAATTTTATACTATCTTTTCAAAATTTTTAATTTAACAGCATAATACGATGGTACTTAACACTTTAGATTGGTCTATTGTCTTTATATTTTTTATAATAGTTCTATCCATAGGATGGATAGCTTCGAGAACTGCAGGGAAAGATACTTCGGAGTTTTTTTTAGGTGGCCGCGGAATGCCATGGTGGTTATTGGGTATATCGATGGTAGCTTGCACATTTTCAGCTGATACGCCCAACCTTGTTACGGGGATGGTCCGTGAAAACGGGGTAGCCAAAAACTGGGCCTGGTGGGCTTTTCTCATCACAGGTATGGTAACGGTATTCATATATGCCAAGCTATGGCGACGATCGAATGTAATGACAGACCTGGAATTTTATGAGAAAAGATACGGTGGAAAAGCGGCAGCTTTTCTCAGGGGATTCAGATCGGTTTACCTGGGTTTGTTCTTTAATGTTCTGATCATGGGAACTGTTACCCTGGCTGCCATTAAGATAGGAGCTGTCATGCTGAATCTTCAGCCCTGGCAAACGGTGGTAGGTGCATCGATTGTTGTTGTTATCTATTCTTCACTGGGTGGGCTTAAAGGTGTTATATGGGCTGACTTTTTCCAGTATTCCATAGCGATGTTTGGCGCGGTACTGGCTGCTGTTGTAGCCATACAACAGCCGGAAATAGGGAGCCTGGGTAATTTGTTAACCCATCCGGCCCTAACTGAAAAGATATCTTTTATTCCTGATTTTACTGACGCATCGGTTTATGTACCCTTACTCATTATTCCTGTAGCCGTCCAGTGGTGGGCGGTCTGGTACCCGGGAGCTGAGCCAGGTGGAGGGGGATATATAGCGCAAAGGATGCTGGCTGCGAAAAATGAGAAAAATGCTATAGGGGCCACTTTATTATTCAATTTTGCACATTATGCCTTAAGACCCTGGCCCTGGATCATCGTAGCCCTGGCCTCGATTGTTCTCTATCCGGACCTTGCAACCATAAAAGCAGAATTTCCAGCCATTACAGATGAATATCTGAAAGATGATGTTGCATACCCGGTAATGCTATCGAAGCTCAGTCCCGGTTGGCTTGGACTGGTGGTAGCTTCAATTATCGCGGCCTATATGTCAACGATCGGAACACACTTGAATTGGGGATCTTCGTACCTGGTAAATGATTTCTACAAAAGATTTATTAATCCCGAGGGAACAGAGAAAAACATGGTAATGGTGGGAAGGATTTCTACCGTTCTCCTTATGATATTAGCAGGTCTGCTTTCCTTGTTCTTCCTTGAGGATGCAACCCAGGCCTTCAATATCCTGTTGCTATCCGGCGCCGGATCTGGATTAATATATCTTATGAGATGGTTCTGGTGGCGAATCAATGCATGGACTGAATTGGTGGCCATGGTGGTAGCTACTGTAAATGCAGTGATCCTGGTATTCTGGATCAATGATCTCTGGCTGGCAGATACATTTAGCAGCATTTACCCGCTTCCTGCCGATTATGCATCCATGGGTGAAAAGGCTCTTTCCGGAACAGTATTTCCGATTAAATTGATTATTGCTATTGTTGCCACTACCATTGCATGGATATTGACCACTTATCTGACCAAACCGGAGAAGGTACAAACCCTGAGAGATTTTTACAGGTTAACACTTCCTGGTGGTCCTGGCTGGAAAAAAGTTGTCGATGAAGCTCGCGCTGATGGTGATATGATCGATGAAAAAGTTCATGGGCAACCCTGGGAGATGCCCATCCAAATCCTTCTGGTATTTATAGGCTGTATTGTCATATACTCCAGCCTCTTTGCCATCGGGAATATATTGTATGGGAACGAAATGATGGCAGGTGTATTATCAATTATCGCCATTGCCGGCACATATTTTCTATTTAAATCATTGCATAAGCTCAGAGCTAATTAATTATTATTAAAATAAATTCAGGCCACCTCTCAGTTTTGAGGGGTGGTTTTTTTATTTTCGCTATAAACTTATTTATCTATGGATTTAACTTTAGTTATTATGGCTGCAGGAATAGGCAGCCGGTATGGAGGTGTCAAGCAGCTTGACGGAATCGGA
>CBDUCT010000118.1:0-9367 GCA_965365715.1 uncultured Cyclobacteriaceae bacterium
TTATTATCGAAGATCTGGGAGTCATTGCTTTACCGCATACTTGGATAATTAGCAGGGATATTTTGATAAAAGGTCTTGGAATCATTTCAGTACTTTTTCTTAAGTAATAAAATCTATTTCAAAATTGGATAATGGATACCTGGATCTTTCATGTCCACCCAGGGCAATTTTTCCAGGGTCATTGCTGTTTTGGAGTTATATACATCATAAGCGGACCGGAATCCTGCGCCAAATCCACCGGGATCACCCCATTGCATAAACCAGGCCCATCTTGGTTGTTCTTTAATAATGTCCAGTCCCGGAACCTGTCCTACTTCTCCCAGGCCTATAGGTTTGCTACCGGCAAGCTCAAGCATCTGTTCATAGTTTTCCATATTAAACCCTTCGGTGTACACATCGGTAGCTATAATATCCACAACATCATCTCCGGGATAATACATGTCATGCGGATCAACACCATCCTTAAATTCATTGGTATTGAAAACCCAGATCAGGTTATTCAATCCATGGAAGTTGACCATGCGGTCGTACATCATATGCCATAACTTTTTATAACCATTATCCCCTTCTTTTTTTCCCCACCAGAACCAGCCGCCATTCATTTCATGGTATGGCCTCCATAGAACTGGAACTTTGGCATATTGAAGTTGTTTCAGAAACCATGCAATAACATCGACCTGGGATTTCCATCTTTCGTGGACCATTGTTCCCGGAGTAATCAGGTCTTCCCATTCTTTATCACTCAGATCTCCCTGTATAGATTCCCGGAAAGTAACCGGCTCATCCTGTGTAGGCGGTACGGCATGCCACATCAGGGTTATAATGAAGCCTTCATTATGCCTTTTTATCGCTTCATCCACGATTTGTTGCCTGAAATTGATCCCATCCCAGTATCCCGGGTAACTGAATCCAAAATCCTGTCCGAATAAAGCGGGATATTTCCCGAATCTACGATGTGCTACAGGTAATCTGGTGGAGCCAATCAATGGGGCACAATGCTGTCCTGTAATAATCTGCTTGCCGGATATATTATAAATGTATTCAAGAAGTTTAACAGCTTCTTCAGAGGTTTTAGGATTAACCGGTTTCTGAGCCATGATTATGGCGGTAGAAAATAAGAAAATAAATACAGTGAGAGCGATGAATGTGATATAGAATCTTTTCATTTTTTGTACTTTTAAACCGGGTAAAAATTTTTATAGTACATCCAATTTAGTAAGAATATTTTTATTTCTTGCTGAGCATATTGTGGATATTCTGATAGTCCAGATAATACAAAAACTTCAATGAAAATGAGTTGACCTGATTGTTGCTGAACATATTGTCCATATTCTTGAAATAGTTGTTTACAAGATCACCTTTAGAATCAACAATGTTTTTCCAGACTGCTACCATCCATGAACCAGGAGCAAAGTTCCATTTAAATACCATATCAATAGTAAATGCATTATAACAGAGATCTTCTTCTCCAAGGTCATTCTCAATTAAAGACAATGTGCCGTCCTCATTTAGAAAATAATATGAACCATCATAATCTACCCTGGACCAATAGTGTCTCAGGTCAAACCCCAGTGATATTGTATTTGTAAAAATGTAACTGGCATTAATGGTCCCGATCCAGGTAGGAGAATTCCTTTTTCCAAAATAAACCGAGTCAGGTCCATTGTCTGTGATATATCCTATATCATTGATCCTTTGTTGGTGTTCAACACCTAAAGAGTAGGTGAATTTATCATTTATCCTGAACCGGGGGACAGCTTCGATGCTATAGGTCTTTTGATCATAGGGGGAGAATATTTTCTGATACCTGAACCCTCCCCTGAGTGCGACCCTCTTTCTGCTATCGGTTGAGAATCTTGAAAACATTTCGAAAGCCCTGTCGATGAAGAAATACCTCCCGTCAACCCTGGGTTCATAATAATCTTTCGTTCCCATTGGTGTATATTCTCCTTTTATGAAGACATCAAAGCGATTTACAAATTCTACCCTTCCATCCAGGCCAATATTTAAGCCTGTAAATTTCCTGGGATTATAAAGCTGGTTGTAATCAACATTCAAACCTGTTCCATAAGATAAGAGAATTCCGGCCGGCTTAATATTTATGTAATCAAAAGTTACCTGGTTTTCGATCTCATTATTTCTTCTCAGGTAACCTAGATCATTCTGGTCATAGGTGTCACTCACTACATCCCGGCTTAAGCGGTATTGGATCTTACCTCCAAATTTTCCGGCACTGATCTCATACTTATGTCCAAAACTATCATCCATGTCTCTCATGTAATGCTGGCTCACAGCAATTTCCCCCCTGATCCCATAGAGATTACTTTTATCATTGATATTGAACTCAGAACCAGTAACATTAGCAATATATCCCACATCTTTCATATAGGTACTGGTATTGATCAGACTAACGTATGAATTGTTGGGGAGGCTATGATCGAATACAAGTATATTATAGTTCGTAAAGGGTTGAGTCATTATGCTTCTTTCTTCTCCAGTTTCAGCGTTTTGAACCTTGGCTTCACTTTTCAATGTCATGGCATTCAGGAATCCAATTCCAAGGCCATTGTTTGTTCTACCTGAGATCTTGGTGGCATTGATCATTTTTGTTTCTGCAGGATTTTCAATAATTATTTCCCCTTCTTCAAGTTGATCCTCGACATCATCATATCCCACAGGTTCTGATCCAATTCTTCTGGAATAAAATAAATTGGCTCGCTGGAACAGCTCTGTTCCTTCGGTGAAAAACTGCCTTCTTTCTTCATATCGTACCTCAAAGGGAGTAAGATTCAGGATTTTTTCATCCGATCTAACCTGGCCGAAATCAGGTATCAAGGTAACATCCATTGTAAAACTTTCCGTAATTCCCCATTTCAGATCCATTCCCCCGCGTAAGGTTTTCCCCCAGGAATCTTGTGAAGTACTTTTCTCAATATAACCTGAGATATATGGATAAAGGGCTAACCGAAGTGGAGGTTTAACACCTTCAATGCCTTTAATTATACCAAGATAATTCATTTGGTTTCTTACTTGCCTGTCAGCAAAATTCCAGCTTGAGGTCTCTGTATATCTTCTTATATCACGCCAATAGTTTATTCCCCATGTCTGAACCTCTTTATCCGGGAATCGAAGGGCTGAATAGGGGATCTTCATTTCGACAATCCATCCATCCTCTACAATTTGAACATCGCTGTCCCATACTGCATCCCAATTAATATCTCCCCTGGTTCTTGATCCGGGTGACCTTCTTCCCCGGCCGGACCGGTTAACATCAGTTTGAACACCGGAGGCAGACACCTTGAAGGTAAAACCATTGACGCCGTCGTTATAGGGATTGATATCTATGCTAAAATTGTCAGCATTTATACGCGAATCAGAGTCTCTAACCCCCAATTCCGTTAATATGCTGTCCGGATTGGGATCAAACATAAAAGCACCTATATAGATCGCATTATCATCATAAATAAATTTAACTTTGGTAGGAAAAGTCGAGGGCCTATCATTAAAGGGTTCGTATTGAAGAAAATCTGTTGCTTCCGGTACATTCTCCCAGACGTTATCATCCAGTATGCCATCAATCTTAGGAGGTTCTGAAACCCTTACAGCATTAATTTCTTTTTTAACTATCTGGCTAAATGTGCTATGAACAGTTATGACCGACAATAAAACAATTAATGCAAGAAGAATTCTGATGTATTTCGCCTTCTTGAACATCATTTAATATTAAAAAGTATAAATAACGGCTGCTCAAAATAAATGTAGCACCTAACTTTGAAGGAAAGTTGAAGTTTGGAAGGATATATTACTTTTTCTTAAATCCGTGGCCGTAATCTGTCCTTTTTCTAAAAAACTCCCCTGAACCCAAAGACGAATCCTGATTCACTTTGTTTGTTGAAGGTATATTCGAATCTTAGAACTAAATCATATATCGTTACCAGGTCCACTCCAAATCCACCGGAATATAATAACTGGTCAGTCAATCTCCTGTTCAGCTCATTATTGGGATATCCTTCTATGTAACCCAGGTCGAAATAGGTTTTAGCATAAAGAGCCAGATAAAACCGGCTTAGCGAACGAATTGGGATAGCTGAACTGAGGTTTTTATCTATTTTAAAGAGAAGCTTTTTGAATGTCCATTGGTTTTGTAAAAAAAGTGGTCCCTCAATGACATAAAGTTCGTATCCACGTAATGTAAACTTGCCTATGCCCATACGGTTATATACATTATAAGGTTGATCGGTAGGCGTTAAATATTGACCCCCTACATTCCCCGTAAGGTAGAAATTCTTCCCAATATCAATATATTTATAATATAAAGCACTTAATTGTATGTTGTTAATATCGTCATAAATGCCTAGTCCATTCTTACTAATGGATCCAACGAAATATGATCCGTGGAGTGGATATGCGGCTATATCACGTTTATCATTTACAAAAGAATAATAAAGGCTGAAGAAGCGTTGCCGTGTCTTGCCTTCTTCCCCGAAATAGTTGGGATTCAATTCAACTATAGTATCGTTAGCCTCAGTATTATAATAACTTGCTCCAAACTTATGTATGGAGTAAAAGCCTTTTCGGTAAGTCGTGGAAACATCGCCAATATATTGTTCCCGGAGCCAGTGATCACTGTCTAAAAATACCAGAATGTTATCTTCTGTCCGGTAGTAAGTGTTTTTGTTTTGTTTATAATCAAACATGAACCCAAGGCCAAACCGTTGCTTTTTATCAATATACGGGAATTCATAACTGATTTTAAACCTTTTTGTAAATCCAAATTGACCCTGGAGCCTGAGTGTCTCATTTCTTCCCCTCATATTGTACAGGTATAACTTTAATCCCCATTCAATTCTTGAGAAGTCAGCATTCTGGTTCTTCCACCAGTCATTGAAGTTCCTGTCCGCCAGTTCCAGCACCGGTATTGGAAAAATATACCATCTTTCCACCAGCCTGATGATCACATCCACACGGTCATTATTTATCTCTACCAGGGAAATTTTAACGACCTGGAAAAGCGAGGTATTGGTCAGCTTTTCCTCGTTTTTTTTGATCCTTTCTTTAAGCCCTTCAGTGGAGATCCTGTCGCCGTCTGTGAAATCAAGTTCTCTTCTAATTATCCGCTCTTTTGTCCTTTTATTGCCTATAATAAAAATCCTGTCAATACTTAAAGAATCAAACGGAATGTCTTCCAGGTTTGTATAGTATTTGGCCTGCATCTGTGCATTGGCAGAATCCTGGAAGATTAAATTTGCGGATAAGATAAGTAAAAAAACAACAATATAAGGGCATAGAGTATTAATCCATACCATCTTTATGATATCATATGTTTTTAAAATTTTTGCCACTTTTTCTACCAAGATATACTTCGGTGTACATCAAAGATGCATCGAATTGCACGAATTTACATAGTTTTGGTTTTTTATTCTAGTTACCTTCCTCTGGTGACCCCTTTTGTAATGCCCGCAGGAATACATAAACTCCGATCAATACCAGGGGGATACTTAACCACTGACCCATATTCATCGGAATTGTATTTTCGAAATCTACCTGATTTTCCTTAAACAATTCATGAAAAAACCTTAATCCGAATAATATAATCAGGAATAATCCAAAGAGCAGGCCATGAGGGGTCTGGCTCTTTCTAAGAGACCATAACCAGAATAATAAGAAGGCTAGTAAAAGGCTTGTCAGGGCTTCGTATACCTGAGTAGCATGGCGCGGAATTGCAAATGTGGAGATCACCGCCATATAAGAACCATCATTATTTTTTGTGAGGGTATAGTTCAGGGGGTGATCTGCTGGTTCATCTATGTGCATACTGATATGTTCATAATTTGTCAGAATGCTTTTCACATTCCGGTCAAGATAGCCTTTGATCTGGTTCTCCTGGTAATCATTGTTTTTGAACTTCAGGAAAATTTCTATTGGATTTGTACCGGAAGCGCCTGACTGGCTTTTCTTAATATCTACCTCTTCGATATTCTGATCCAGCTCAAACTGATCTATAACATCCCTTGCAAAGAAAACCGCCATATTGCTATCCCAGGGTTTACCGATTATTTCGCTGTTTAAAAAATTACCCATTCTTATAAAGCAACCTCCTACAGCTACTACAATCACGATCCTGTCAATAACCCAGAAAAAACTTTGACCTTGCCTTTTTTTTCTTTTAACAGTAAAGAAAGGCTTTGAAAAACCAATTTTAATAAAATAATTTGAGTAAAGGAATATTGATGTTATTATACCTATTGCTGCCCCATGACTGGCTAAGCCGCCTTTCTGGATCATGAAAATCTCTATGGGATCAGCCAGGAATCTCATTGGTTCATAGAAAAACACATGACCCAGCCTGGCCCCGATGATGGTTCCCACAACTATATAAATAAGAAGTGTTTCTATATCCCGGTCAGGTCTCTTCTCTACCTTGAATATGTATGTCATGATCTGCTGACCGACTATGAATGCCACTGCAAATAATAATCCATACCATCGAATGTTACCTACAATTCCCCAATCCAGGTTCGGAAAAATCTCCGGTACCGGCGCCCACAATATATACCCTAGTATTTCCATGAAATAAATCTTTAATCCACTATCTTATTTAATTCCTCAAGCTCTTTGGTGTAGCTTCCCGACAGGATAGGAAACCTGCACCAGGTCCTTGGATCAACATTGAAATCGTCCAGATGAAAAGCGGGAGCTATCCGTTCGCGTTTCCATTGATTTCTGGCCCAAAGTTGGTAAAATTTTGTGATATATTGTTTTAAACTCTGATTATCTGTTAAGTTTTTACTTTTAAGCTGATAATATACCGTACCTGGTGAAAGGTGCCTGTATACGGCCAGTTTTTCAATTTCCACCATGATCTTATAGGGCATCAGGTCACGTTCATCAGACTGATCCTGCTCCCGAGGCCTCAATTCAGCTGTGGGTTGCAGGTTATTAACATGGTTTAATGCTGAATATCCCAGATGTTTTTCCGCCCATTTCAGCCATTTTATTATGAAATACTTATCTATTCCTGCAATAGGGGCAAGGCTGCCACTCGTATCTCCATCCATTGTAGCATATCCCACATCTCCTTCGCTACGGTTTGAGGTTGTGATCAGGATGGAATGTAAATGGTTGGCCAGCATCCAGATTATGGGAGATCTTGTTCTTGCCTGAATGTTTTGAAGGGTGATGTCGTCTAACTCCCAATTCAGTTTGCGGCCTATTACCTTTTCGATTTTCTGCGTATAGGAATTTACTTCTTCATCGATATCCCATTTAAAAAAAGTGCTTCCTATAAATTCCGAAAGGTTCCTTGCGGCCTCCTCTGTTTCTTCTGATGAGTTTTTTGTGGCCTGATAAACAGTCGTGAGAATGCTTCCATTGATGATCTGCCAGATATCCTCTTCGCTTTTATCACGAATGGTATCAATAAGGTCATTGCGGCCTAATTTCTTGAGAAATTGATTTACTCCAAGTTCATTCAGCCCCCGTCTGGTCATTTCAGGCGGGGACGCCGCACTGGAAGAAGAATCAGCGCCTCCACTCAGACTCAAAACAAAACCTTTGTTTTTACTTTTCCTCAAGTAGTCAAATAGTCCGAGGGCTACCGCTTTCACAAATTCCTCATTCCGATCGATATTCTCATAATTGAATTCTGCATGTGATTTTTTGGGATCTTTAAAATTAATATCAGCAATGATGATATTTACATCATTAAATGACAGTTTCTTATTCTGTTGAATTAATCGTCCTTCCTGCGCAATTAAACACTCCCCATCATAAATCATGCGGCCTGCTTCATTGCCCAGTAAATTGGAATATACATAGGTGCAGAGAAAGGTTTTAGAACTGTCCTCAACCAGCTTCTGCCTTCGGATAGATTTACCTATTGCAAAATGGCTTGCACTTGGATTAAGTATTAGCTGAATGCCCTTGTCCATTAGCCTGCAAGCCGGCCGGTTAGACCGCCACGCATCCTCGCATATTTCAATACCGCAGTATATACCCTTAACATGAAACTGAAAATCACCAAAAGGAACATCATAACCATCGATCTTCAATGTGTCTTGTTTCCCGGAAGGCCAGGGGCTGAACCATCTTGGCTCATAATGAACCCCATCGTTTGCGAGAAATTGCTTAGCATTTACACCTATTACTTTTCTGTCCTGAATAACACAGACACAGTTATAATTTTGATTATTCAACCAGATGGGTAGTCCCACCAGCACGGTTATGTCATTGCAATACCTCGAAATGACAGGTATAAGTGAAATGGCACTTTCAGACACCCAGTTGCTGAGAAAAAGATCTTCACATCCATATCCTGTAATACATAATTCAGGAAGGCATAGAATATCTGCGTTAAGGTTTCGGGCTTGAATAATAGCAGATTTTATATGATCCAGGTTGGTATCCCAATCCAATGGCATTTGATTAACCGTGGCACTTGCTATTTTTAAGATATGATCCAATTAAAGCTCCTAGTTTATTTTTAACATCTTACATGTTTTTTCTGCCGCTTCCTGTTCGGCCCTCTTTTTATTAAAGGCTGTACCTTTCCCATATGGTTTATCATCAATAATTACCTGGGATATAAATTCCTTATAATGTTTACTTTCAATTACATTCAGTATGTCAAAACGGATAGTTTTCGCATTTCTATGGGCCCATTCGATGACCTTACTTTTAAAGTTAGGATTTATGGAAATGATCTTATCAATATCCAGATGTGGGAACAGTAAAGAGTTCATGACAAAATATCTGCACTTCTTATAGCCTTTGTCAAGATAGACAGCTCCGATGAAAGCCTCAAGGGTATCCCCCAGTATAGATTTATACGACTGAGCGTGTCTTCTTGTATCATTATAGGCCACGATCTCATCTAATCCAAGTTTCTTGCCCAGGTGGTTCAGGGATTCGCGATTTACAATTCTGGAACGTATCTCAGTCAGAAAACCCTCATCTTTATAAGGATATTTTTTGAAAAGATAATCAGCTACAATAGCACTTAATATGGCATCACCCAGATATTCAAGCCTTTCATTGGAATCTTTGGATCCTCCAATATTTTCTTTTGCGACTGAGCTATGCTGGGCTGCCAGGCGATAAAGTGAAATGTTTACGGGTTTTATACCAAGGGTGTGATGAATTGATTTCGCTAGTTCTTTGTCCTCCCTTGATGTTCTCCTAAAAAACTTAAATAATCTTGCCCACAAAAAGTGCACATTTATACTGTTTTCCTAAAAATAACAGAGGTGTTGTGACCTCCGAATCCAAATGTATTACTTAAGGCTACATTTACTTCTTTGGATTGCGCCTTATTAAATGTAAAATTAAGGTTATTATCCAAATTATCGTCGTCGGTGAAGTGATTTAT
>CBDUCT010000119.1:0-9336 GCA_965365715.1 uncultured Cyclobacteriaceae bacterium
GAGCGAGGCACATCACTCGTAATGCAAGTTGTCTGGACATTCTGGTTTGCCTTTATTGGTTTTTTGGCGACAAACACCCTGTTTTCATGCGCTGACCCGAACCGCATCATTGCGGTTACCGTCGAAAACAGGTCGGATAAGCATACCTCATACAATTCTGCTTGGAGATCAATAAGGTACGGGCAGGGCATCGGCACATTTCTTGTGCGACTGGGCAAGTTTCACTGTGACCGGGCTTCGCCGCTGACCCTCAGGCGGCCACTCAGGATTTCGTGACTAACTGACGGTACAGATTGTGCCTGGCCTTCCTAAAACAAGATCAGGAAAGATCATGAGAAGGATATTGAGGAAGATCGCTTCAGGAGATTACGATAATTTCGGCGACACTTCAACATTGCTTGATCCGGGCGTAGTTGAGAAAATAATTGAAACAGCTAAAGAAGGGTAGACTATAAGTTTTTCTTTAAATACTCTTTCATAAAGAGATTCAATTCCCACTGATCGGCAACGGGAGTTTTTGAAAAGGGTAAAGTAGGCATATAAGGTTCAGGGCCAAATTCCGTTGTAATCGGGAAATAATCACGGTTCTCAGCTCTCCTCATGGCTATGATGCTTTTCCACCACGCCAAATGTCGCTCAAGTATCTTTTTGTTTTCCGGTGCCCCGGGATGATTAATCTGGGCTGATTGGGAATATCCGACCCTGGCATGTATATGTTCAGATCGCCTAAAAGCTTCCTGAAGGAATTCTTCCTGATCCTCAAGCAAACTTTCCGATACACAGCACCAGTGCGATAAATCGGCTGCAATTTTTAAATTGGGATATTTCCGGAAATAAAAATCTGATGTATAGGTCGAAAAATTAAACCGGCCCCTATGTGTTTCATGAATGATCTTAATCTCCGATTCAGCGCTTATCTTATCTATCGTTTCTATAATCCGGCAATTATCTTCGAAGCTAAAAAAATCCCTGCCGGTATGAGAATTTATGAAGATCGGATTAAATGATATCAAATATTCTAAAAAACCTTCCAGACGTTTGATGTATTCATCAACCGTTTCATTTTTTGGAGGAAGATGCTGGTGCCCAATAAGCTTCAATCCGGTTTTATCCAGAAGGGTTCTGAGCTCAAGCTCAAACTTCTTGTCAAATGGAATTGCAATTTCTACACCATCATAGCCCGTATTAATCACCCTTTTGATGAATCCGGGCAGTTCCATATGTTCACTACCCCACAATGGACAGAAATATAAGATATCCATAAATCACAGTATTTTTGAATCCTGCAATATAGAATAATAATAAGTATTGTGATTACCAGTCGCCAAGTATTTTACGAATATCTACAATCTTGCCAATATGGTATGCATTATGGTCAGCCACAAGCAGGATCTGTCTCAGGTAGGTCCTGCCCTCTCCGTGAGGTATTTCTTCAGTGAGATCAATCTTATCGTTATTAACGAGATCAATCAGAGCTTCCAAATCATCAAAAAACCCGTTGATTGTGTTTTTCCATTTCTCATCGTTCATGGAATCATTATCATCCGGCCAATATCCATCCGGCCACTCCGGAGAATCCCAACCAGGCTCCAGGGTATACCTTAAGATATCTTCCTGTGCTATTCGCATATGCTCAAGTTCCTCATAAATTGAGTGGATATTTGGTGTTCCCCTGAAATTTCTTATCTCCGGATTAACATCATCCAATGCCTTTTCAAGACTTACATGAGCTGAGCCTCCATGTAATAACTCAACCAGGTTTTTTCTTAAGTTTTTGTTATTCATTTTAAGGAAATTTAAATTCTTCAAGTCTATTTGAATCTTTAGGTAAATTTGATCCAGATTATCGTCCTGATCACCAACCTTATTAATCCTAAGTTTTATTTACTCTAATGAAATTCGTTAAAATTGATTTTATTGAACCTCCTCCGGAAACCTGATCACATCCTTGCTGTTCAATACGTATTTCCGTAGATCTTCCACGTTTAAGGATTCCGAAGCAAGGATACGACCAACTTCATTATTGTGAAAGTCCATTTTTCTTTGTTCAGGTGTATTATTAGGCATAGTTTCGTGCGCATCAGTTATCTCCTTACTAAATTCAGGCCCAAATGTTCTGGTCAGATGGTAACTCCAGTAAATATGTTTAAAGGCATCTTTCGGGAAATCACTATTCCTTGATTTTAGTTTATCACTGATCCTTTGTGCATCACGTGTGATCTTTAAAATATGTAAAGTCCTGGCGGGATATTGAGATAGCAACAGGGCTTCTTCCTCCGAGAGGTTAAAATTCTCGAAATTATCAGCAGCCGCGAGAAGGTCATCTTTATTAAAGAAAAGAAAAGTCCTGCCGTCATTTCTTTCCGTATACATTCTTATCCTGATTTCCTGTCCATCAAGATTTAAAATGGCATCTCCGTTAAAATCAATATCATCAGGGATGCTGTTGTCGTTAAATAACGTATTCAATTTCTCCAGGATTAATTCTCCTGATTCCCTGGCATTATATATCCGCAAAGGAGCTTCCCCCCGCCAGGATGCATTTTCAAATTTACCAAAAGGTCTGTTGGGATTATCTTCATTAGGTTGTATATATAAGTTAAAATCACGTAAGGAGAACTTCATTGTAGGATCTCTGAAATTGGAAAGTCTCACCACTACAGTACCCGAATTGAACTCAGCACTGAAAGATTTCTTACCATAAAACTCCTTTTCGAGATCAAATTCAATGTCGACACTTTTGATAGAAAAACTATTTGGTGATCGCAATTGTATATCTCCGTAACGAAAATGTTTCAGTACAATTCCATAACTGGCAAGCTCTGGCTCAATGTATTCCAATCCATATTTTACCAGATAACGGGCTATATACCCACCTATAAAATAGGAAACAATAATTATAAGCAGGATGGTAATTGAAACCCATTTCAGGATCCGCATATGCAATTCTCTTTACGTTCCTTAAAACACAAAAAAGTGAAATGCATTACTTTATTCAAAGCAAATAACAGGACTTTTATACTAAACTCTATTTTTTTAGCAACAATAGAAGAAAGCAGGATTCTCTTTTGAAATAAGTAATAATTTTTACTTCAGTCCTCTTTTCTTCAAAAGTGGGTCAATCGAAGGCTCCTGGCCCCTGAATTTTATGTATTGAACCATCCCCTCATCTGAACCTCCCTGTTCAAGTATATTTTTCCGGAAACTTTCAGCAATCTCCTGATTAAATATATCACCGGAATCAACAAATGCCTGGAAAGTATCTGAATCAAGTACAGCGGCCCATAAGTATACATAATATCCTGCAGCGTATCCTCCAACAATATGGTTAAAGTAAGTTGTCCTGTAACGTGGGATTATCTCCTTCATCAGGTTAATGTTTTGCATTGACTGGCGCTCAAAGGTCAATACATCAAGATCGGTTTTTCCTCCTGCCGTATGCCAGTCGAGGTCGAGAATCGAAGCAGCGATATATTCCACAGTATTAAATGCTTCATTAAATTTCATGCTATTCTGTAGGCGTGTCACAAGGTCCTGTGGTATAACTTCATCAGTCTCATAATGCCGGGCATACACTTCAAGGACTTCAGGCTGGCCGGTCCAGTTTTCCATTACCTGTGAAGGCAGTTCAACCATATCCCTTGGTATTCTTCCGGCAGTACGGTCGTATTTCCCATCTGTAAAGAAACCGTGGAGCGCATGTCCGAATTCATGAAACATGGTATTGACTTCATCCCATGTTAACAATGCAGGATCGTCTCCTACAGGCCGGGTAAAGTTCATAACCATTGTTACAACCGGATATATTTTTTCACCGTCCTTGTACGTTTGCCGGCGGAAACGGCCACACCATGCGCCCACCCTTTTACCAGGCCTGGGATGGAAGTCCATATACAATACCGCCAAATGATCACCGTCTTTATCCGCTACTTCAAATACCTGTACTTCTTCGTTATAGACGGGCATATCCTCCAACTGTGTGATTGTAATGCCATACAATCTGTTGGCCACATAAAACATACCATCACGAACATTTTCGAGAACGAAGTAAGGCTTTAGTTCAGACTCATCAATGTCATATTTCTCTTTCTTCAGTTTTTCCGCGTAATACCACCAGTCCCAAAGGTCAAGGTTGAAGTCACCACCCTCGCGATCAATAATCTTCTGCATATCATCCCGGTCCTGGGCGGCAACCTTTAGAGCTGGTTCCATAATTCCATTAAGAAATTCATAGACTTTATCAGATGTCTTGGCCATATTATTACTGATCACATAATCAGCATGGTCTTTATATCCCAGCAGTTCTGCCCGCTCAGCCCTGAGCTTCAGAATATTTAAAATAGCTTCCTTGTTATCAAACTCATCATCATTATTCCCCCGCATAAAATAACCGGTATATAATTCTTTCCTTAATTCCCGGTTATCCGCATACTGGAGGAAGGGCAACATACTCGGTTTCTGCAAGGTAAATACCCATTTGCCATCCAGGCCGGCTTTTGTGGCCGTTTCCGCTGCAGCAGCCTTAATACCTTCAGGTAATCCGGCCAGATCTGATTCATTGTCAATCACAAGCTTGAAATTCTTGTTCGTCTCAGCAAGTAGATTTTCCCTGAATTCAATTTGATTGATAGAAATTTTCTGGTTCAGCTCCCGTAAACTTGCCTTATCAGCTTCGCTCAAATTCGCACCATTCCTCACAAAATCATCGTAATATTTTTCAACTACACGTAATTGCTGGTCATCAAGGTTAAGATCTCCCCTGGATTCATATACTGTCTTGATCTTTTCGAACAATTGCTCATTCAGGCTTATGTTATCCCGGTGTTTAGTCATCATCGGGGTAATTTCCCTGGAAATTTTCTGCATGGCCGGATTGGTCTCAGCAGAGTTCAAACTGTAAAAAACCGCGCTGACCTTTCCCAACAATTCTCCCGATTTATCCAGGGCTAATACGCTATTTTCAAAAGTAGGTGCTTCTGAATTATTTACGATATCGTCTATTTCTGCCTCGTGTTCAGCAATTCCCTTTTTAAAAGCCGGCACATAATGTGTTGTATCAATCAGATGAAAAGGAGGAACCTTAAAAGGTGTCTCGTATTCGCTAAAGAATGGATTCGTCGACATAGTTTCTTTATTTTCGCAGGATATTAAAAGAATTGCTCCTAAAAGTGCAATTGCATAGATTTTTCTCATGATGTTACAGTTAAAATTAAAGATCTCTAAATGCTTATTAAGCTAAAAAATGATTGATATTCCAAAAGTTGCGTAAAAGTAACATATTTCAGTCAAAAAAGTATCGATAATGCGGAAGTAACGGTGGCCAGTTATTTGTACCCGGAAGAAATAAGACATCTCTATTTACAGTACAAGATATACAAGACCGGAATTTGGGTAAGGGTGGCTCATTTTTAAATCTCCGGAATTATTCTATATATCCCGGTCCGCGAACTACCCTTCCCGGCAAGGCACCAGTATGATCTCCATCTCGTAACACCTGCTGACCATTGACCCAGACATGTTGTACCCCGGTAGAATACTGATGCGGATCCTCAAAGGTTGCATGATCACGAATTGTCGAGGCGTCAAACACCACAACATCTGCATAATATCCTGCTTTCAGTAAACCCCTCTTTTTTATCCTCAGATTAGATGCAGGCAGTCCTGTCATTTTGTATATCCCTTCTTCGATGCTGATCACACCTTCATCCCGGACAAATTTTCCAAGGACCCGTGCAAAAGAACCATACGCTCTTGGATGGGTGCTTTGTCTAAGGAATACACCTTCGGTGGCATAAGACCCGGCGTCAGAACAAATGCTCATCCATGGTAGGGCTATCTTTTTCTTTATGTTTTCTTCGGACATTGAGAAATATACCACCTGTATCCGGGAGTCATCTTCATATATTAGATCAATAGCCGTTTCAGAGGAAGATGTTCCCCTTTCTTCCATAACCTCTTCCAGTGTCCAACCAAGGTATCTGCGCATTTCCGGATTCCGGAATCCCACCAGCAGTATCTTATCCGGGCTTACATGAAACTTGTTTTCCTGTATCATACGTTTGCGTGTAACCGGATTCCTGATATAATTCATCGTGGCGTCATGCCCCCCTTCCCTCGCCCAGGATGGCAAACCGATATTCAATCCCGTACTGCTGGCATTATAGGTATACATATCAGTTGTTATTTGCAATCCCTCTGCTCTAGCCTGCTCTATAATCAATATCGCTGAATCCAACAGATGCCAGTTTTCAGTACCCGAAGCCTTGAAATGATATATTTCAGACCTGACATCAGCTTCCCTGGCAGTTTGTAGTAGTTCATCAACAGCTGACAATAGATCATACTCTTCACCTCTGATATGAGATATATATAAGCCGTCATATTCTGAAACTACTGACGCTAATTCTATCAATTCATCGGTTTGAGCATGCCCGCTGGGTACATATATCAAAGCAGACGATAATCCTACGGCACCTTCTTCCATCGCTTCCCTCAGCAGGGATTTCATTATGGACATCTCTTCAACTGTAGGTTCCCGGTTCTCATACCCCATTGTATATTGTCTCAAGGTGGCATTTCCTACGAAGGAAGCTATATTTGGAGATACTCCTTTTACGGTCAGAAATTCCAGATATTCCCCAAGTGTGGTCCATGAAATATCGAAAACAATATCATCCTGTTCTTCCTTCATGATCCTTTTCAATTCATCATTGAGGGGTCCCATTGAAAATCCTTCTCCCAGAACTTCAAGGGTTACACCCTGACGGATATCACTCTGAGAACGACCGTCTTCAATTAATGACTCGTTGGCCCAGCTGAGCATATTAATGAATCCAGGTGCAACTATCATTCCACCAACATCTATTTCCCGTGATCCCTTGATCCGTTTTAATTTGCCGACAGCAAACAAAGTATCACTTTGGATAGCGACATCACCCGAATAAGAAGGCCTGCCTGTACCGTCAACTATGGTTCCGTTACGAAGTACCAGGTCAACTGTTTCATGATGGCAAGACCAAAGCAATCCTAAAGCAAGAAAGAAAGAAATCCTGATGGTATTTTTTATCATATATTATTTTATAAGGTCTGCATAGCTTATTAATTTTATCCCCCTTCTTTCAATAACCTCCATAACTCTTGGATCCGTCCAGGCCTTTGTTACCCCATCCCGGTTTGCAGCCACATCATAATACCCATCATGACCTATAGCCTGCATTTCCTTTGTATCGTAACCAGGGTGGTCTATAAAGAGATAATTTCCGGGGCCTACTTCTTCAAGTGCCTGTACCAGTTTGGTGATCATCTCCTCACCCATCCTTGCCCCTTTAAAACCATTAAAATACTTTACATTATATGGTTCTAAACTGGTCACCAGTCCATATTCCTTACCTAATCTTTCATGCAATTCCGCAATTCTCGGATCGGCACTTGTGCCACCCATGTGAATGCCCATATGGGATATCCGACCCGGTAAATGCTTCATGGCCATTTCTATCTGTGCCCTGAGCTCCTGTTCTACTTCTAAAATATTCCAGTCATTACCGGTAAATGTTCTTTCCGGCGGGAACCGGTCATTGGGCCAGTAAGTGGGGAAAAAATATCCATCCTCATCCGTCAGACTGGGCGCATTGGTAACAGGTCCCCATTTGATATTTTCCCATTCACTGGTCATGGTCAGGTGTATTCCCACGTCATAACCCGGCACTTCCTTCAACATCTTAACAGCTTCAGGAAACCAGGGACAGGGTACCATAATTTCCACAGACCGTGCAACGCCGTTTTTATAGGCATCAATGCAGGCCAGGTTTGCGGTGTGGGACGATCCAATGTCATCCGCCCTGAATATTATCCTTATATCTTCTTCCTGACCTTGAGCATCATTAAGTATTATGCTCCATAGAAGAATTAAAAAGAACTTCAGATAATTAACCATGATTAAAAATTTGTTCGAGAAATTCCTTTTTAAAGTCAGAGACTTTTTAGAAGTTCAATAGTGACCTCATTGAGATCATCTACAACAGCTCCGGCATGAGACAGATTCTGAGTACCGGAATGATGGTTTTGAAATCCTATAGATTTCATGCCAGCCTTATTCGCGGCTGTCACACCATGCTCGGCGTCTTCAATAACCACACATTTGGATGGCTCAACCTGAGCAAGTTCGGCAATATTAAGGAAAATTTCAGGATTTGGTTTTGAATTGTGAACCATGTCGCCTCCAATAAAAAGCGGAAAGGTCTTTATAAGATCAAACTTCTTCAAAACCGCGCTTATTGTTGGGGTTGTTGCAGACGAAGCCAGTAAAAGATGAAAACCACCATTTTCAAGTCGCTCGATCAATTCCCTGGCACCTGCCATCATTTTTACTTCATCCGTTTCTTCAAGCACTTTCAGGTACTTCCCCCTGCCACGCAATAAAAGTTCCTGGGGTGTCTCTTTCAGATTATACTTTTCAATAACGAACCTCCACGAATCCATGGCTGACATTCCTACGAAGGATTGTTGCTCCTCAAAGGTTAACTCGAGCCCCAATTCTTCATACATTTCCCGCTCATGCCTCTGGTGTACCGGTTCGCTGTTTATAAGTACACCATCCATATCAAATATTACTGTATTTACCATAGGTTTTTAGATTACAAATTATTTAAATGTTAACACCACAGATCATCCTCATGTAAACTCAAGTCTTCAAACAAGATAATTCCTGAGGATATCGATATAATCTTAATTAAGATATCAAACACATATCATACATTAAGAACGAATTATCCCGTGAACATAGCTTGAATACCTCTCCATTGCACAAAAAAAACCCGCATGATACTGATGGGATAATACTAAAATACATAAAATTGGGTTGAATCATTTACTATTAATAAATATCCTTTTATCTTATCTGAAATTTTTATCGATATGAAAACTGCTTTTACTTTTTCACTACTCCTTTTCTCTATATTTACCATTGCCCAGGAAGATCCTGATAAGATACTTCTGAATGATTACCGACCTGTGAGCATATATAATGTCCCGGCTACCACTGTTGATAAGGCAGCCTATCCGGTGATCGACATGCACAGTCATCCTTATGCGGAATCTGCTGAAGATCTCGATCGATGGGTAAAAAATATGAACGCTGCAGGTATACAGAAAAGTATAATAATGACCATGGCATATGGTGATGAATTTGATTCCCTGGTCCAGGCATATTCAAAATACAAAGACCGGTTTGACCTTTGGTGTGGATTCGACTATACAGGATATAATGATCCCGGCTTTCCTGAAAATGCAGTTAAAGAGCTGGAACGATGTTATAAAGCTGGTGCTAAGTGTGTGGGC
>CBDUCT010000120.1:0-9296 GCA_965365715.1 uncultured Cyclobacteriaceae bacterium
GGAAACCTGCACATCATCGCAGTAAGCAAACCGGACCGCCCATAAAGGTGTGGCTTTTATCGTTATATCTTCAAGGACCACGACTGAACAATGATAAAAGGTGATTGTCATGCCAGGGCTAACCTTCCGTTTAATAGGGCCATCAGAGTAAAACGTCTCTTCCGGCATATAACCGCCCTTTTGCCGGACCACCTGCTTGTCAAATTCCGGGTAGGTATGATTTACAGTGGTATCATAAAAAAAAGTACCTTGCGCATCGATCATCCCCTGTCCTGTGATTGAAACTTGTTGTGCATTTAAACAGTATATGATTCCATTCCTCCTACCACCGGTTGTATAATCTTCCAGGTTTTTGCTGCCTTCAAGTATCGCACCCTGTTGGAGGTGCAGGTTAACATGACTTTTCAATTCTATTGTTCCCGTAATAAACCTTCCGGCGGGAACCAACACAACCCCTCCTCCACTGGCGAAGCATTCATCCACAGCATTTTGTATGCCCACGGTTGACAAATGGCCCTCGACCGCACCATAATCTATAATATTATAAACGTTGGACTTACTGTTGAATACGATAAACAGAAATAATAGAAAGATTAAATTTTTCATGGAATTAACACTAAATATGAATTACAAGTATCCAATCCTGCATAATCGGTGCCTGATCAATGTTGATTTTACCATCATTCCCCGAACTTAATTCAGAATGGATAATATCGCCCGTTATGGGATTAAACCAGGTTACATCATATGAATTACCAGGCATAAAACCATTTACTTTATAATCTCGCCAGCGGGCTGGTTTTCTAAACATGAAAACGAATAGGTATTCCTCCTTTATCCCGGCGCAAAATAATAGAGAACTCACATCATCTCCCCGACTTTCCAGTCTGTCCTGCGAAGGATCTAGTTTCCACCAATCATACCCTTCGAGAAACTTCTTCCCCAATCCCAGTTCTTTTGATCCCTTATATTTATAAGCTTCTTCCCAGGGCACATTTCCCCATACATTCCCCGCCGGCGATGCCCCGAAAAGGATTTCCTCAGTATTAAACTGCCAAATGCCTTCAGCTCCATAAGAAAATCCTGGAGTCCCCATCATAATATTACTCCAGAACAGAAAACGCTGAACATCGTGCCAGCTTTTCCCTCCCATCCCCTCAAAACATACTTCACCATGTATGACGGGTTTACCGGGGTATAAATCTTGTGCTTTTTTAATAAAGTCAATCGATCTGGAAAATGTATAATAACCATCATGGCCGGATTGACACATAAACATGTCTATGTGTTGCATAACATTTATTGGCTTTAGGTCTCCGCTGTTTGGGCCAGGATGGACGGTTAGAAGATGATGATAAGGATCATTTTTCTTTATATATTCCGCAACCTGTGACCACTGTTCCCTGAATATTGCTTTTTCCTCTTCCCATCTTGTATCCAGGTCATCATACCAGGCCAGGGTTGACTCACCTGCCAAGGTCCAGACGACAGGATATGCTCCATATCTTGCAATGATATATTTCCAGTGTTTTTTCATATTTTCTACGCCCGCCCATTTGATGTAGTACCCCCATGAACCAACGATATTTGGTAAAATACCTTCTTCCACAAGGTGAATGATGCGTTTATCGGTCAGATCAAAATACTCAGGATTGATACTGTTCCATTCCGGATCCCAGGGATCACCTGCCTCATTTTGGCCTCTTGGATCAAATGGTTCGATATCGCAGGGGAAACCAATGGCAAACTGAATAACTGTGAATCCTTTTTCCTTCCTATCATTTGTCAGAAACTTAAAATCATACGGCCATCGGAATCGTGATGTCATACCATGCCACCAACTATCGGCAAGCCAGAAGAAAGGTGTTTCATCATGATGGCTTAGGTATTGCCTGTTTTCAGACACATGAACCGGACCATGCAAATACAGGGGATTATCCCCTGAATACGGTAAGATCTCAAATTCACCTTTTATACCGTGTAAACCTTTGTTTCCTGTATCATTACAGTTGCTTGTAAATTTATAAACACCGGTATTTGGACTGCTAAACCTGAATTTCCATTGGTTTCCGCCCGCCCAATATGCCGGTAAAATGAAACTATGCCCATCAGGTTCTTCAATATTAATATACAAATCAATTTCCCTGAACGGATTATTATATTCTCTATCAGACTGAAATTCCCATTCTATGACCTGATTTTTCTGAAATACGTCATCCTGGCCGTGGAGAACCGGGATTAGAGAAGACCAGAGCAGGTAGCACCAAAAAAATCTCATAAAAAAGAAGATTTAAAAAATGTAAAAGACGAAGCGGAGATATTAATCAAACCTCCATCCTAAATAATTAGGATCTTTGTAATTCGATAAAATACTCTTTAAACCGAACTACATCTTCTTCAACACTTTTCAGTATCCAGAGGATTAGTCCGATATCATCAATATATCCGATCCCAGGGATAAAATCACCGATCAGATCGAAGGGATTAATAAAATAGATCAATCCTGCGAATATCAAAAGTATACTTCTTAATGGTATTTCCCGGTATTCTCCTTTTACATAGGAGCGGATCATCATAATGAATAATTTAACTTTTTCCGTCAGGCTTGAGATTTCTCCATTTTGATTTTCAAGATCAATACTCTTCTTGAATGCATTATCTAAGGTCTCGAGTACTTTTTTCTTATTAGAAAATATCCTTTTTGCATTTTCGAAGGCACGTATAAAGAATTTGTTTTTATCTTCTGACATGATATTAATAAAATTGACTTACTTCTTTCTTCAACTGACCCAGTGCATGTTCTACTGAGTCTACTTCATTCTGCATTATATCAGCAAATACTGCTTTGATTAAATCCATAGCCTTAGCTTCTTCCTTTAAATTCATGGAAGATTGATTGATCAGGTTTATGGTGTCTTCAATTGCTTTTCTTACCAGTACCCAGGTCTTATCATCAATGTAGATCTGCTGTGAAAGGTTATGATTATACTCATCCCTTATCTCTTTGACAAGGATGATCTGGAATTCTTTGGCTGAAAGCCCGGGGTTGTTTAATCGCAACATGATATTGTTTGGCGTGATCCTTTCCAACAAAAGAGCGATCCGTTCATATGCCTGCAATCTCAACGGAAGAATCGTTTCATAATTTTTGATCTTCAGGTCGACTTCTTTTTTTTCAATATCTTTTTCAAGTATACTCTTTACCGTCAGATACATGGCATATAAAACCAGTAAAGCTGGAATGAGCAGTTTTCCGAATTCAATGAGTATTTCCATAAAATGTAATCTCTGGATATTTCCTTATACGAATTTACCTTTATTTTAAAAAAATGCTAAATCTCTTAATTCAAATGTCGTTCAATTAACAATGAATTCTGATTCAGCCTTATTGTCTGTTTTCTTTTAGTGATACCGATGCTCGCTGACAAATCCCGCCTACTGGTGGATTGTACTTACTTACCTTCACTTCGACCGAACTCACTTGCTGAAATTCCTCAAAAACGGTATCTATAATCCTTTTACCAAGATGCTCCAGAAGTTTAGTGGGCTCGCTCATCACATGTCGAATGATCTTGTACAAGGATTCATAGTCAATCGTTTCTTTCAGAACATCATGTTCGGCAGCATCTGATAAGTCAGTAACCACGGTAATATCAACTGCAAATTTGTTCCCTATTTTCTGTTCTTCCTGGTAATACCCATGATGGGCAAAAAACTCCATCCCTTCTAATGTGATCTTTCCTTCCATGCTAGTCTATTTCATCAAAAAATGAAGTGGATGCAGATTTTTTTTCTTTTTGGCCATGAGATGACTCCTTGAGGGTCTTATTCTCCGTATCGGTATCATTCTGGTCATCTATCTTCTCTTCACTGCCATCCTTTATACTTGTCGTCTCCCCCCCATTATCTTCTTCTTTTTCTGTTAGTCTGGTCTCAAAAAATATTTCCTTCTCTTCCTCCATCTTTTCCTCTGCATTTACTTCAACTTCCATTTCAATCTCCTCTCCAAAAGTCCCCTGGTTTTCATGTGGATCAACGGGTTTCTCTTTATCTCCCATATCCTTTTTTTCAACAGATCCCTGCAGCGCCTTATCCTCAATCTCCGGATCATTATTCAGAAAATCAAGGGTTACACCAACACTTGTAGAATTATATATATGCTTTGCTTCAGAAACGATATCATTTACCTGAAGATCTTCGGATTTCTTTTCCAATTTCTCAATCCTATCTGTTAAATCGTCGCTATACGACTTTACCTGGCCAATAACTTTTTCCTTCAGGTCCTGCATTTGGTTAAAAAGATTTTCCAGGGTTTTTACTTTCGAGATCATTTCATCCAGCACCTGTTTTTTCCTTTCATCAGCCTGCTCGATCAGACTTTTGGCTTTTGACCTTGCATCATTTAGGATAGCTTCAGCCTTGAGACTCGATTCTTTTATCTTCAGGTCCGTCTCTTTTTTTGCCTGCTCAATCAAGGTCGCTCCGGTATCTTCGGCAGTTTTAAGGGTTTTAAACAGGCTGCTTTCCAGTTCTCTTAATTTAGTTGACTCGGTTTGTAAATTCTCTATCCTGAGATGTAGTTCCTTGTTTTCATCCAGCATGCGCTCCCATTCCATGGATAAAGATTGTAGATATGCATTTACCTCATCCTTTTCATATCCTCTGAATACCTTCTCAAAGGTTTTTTGCCGGATTTCTAGTGGAGTTATTTTCATTTCAATAAATTTTTTATTCAAGGATCATAGGTCTGTTATCATTAATTCCCTTCCGACGGGTAGAACTTCTTCCGCCAGGTTCATGAAAAATCCATGCTGATTGGCTTCAAGATTCATAAGATCGATTTTATCATCAAATCATCTTTTTAATATAACTCAATTTCCCATAGGGATATTGTCCTGTCATCACTGCATGAAATTACTCTATTTTTATAGTTTGACCAAACTAATTTATTAACTGAGGACAGATGTCCGCCAAATCGTTCCTTATCAACCACTTTCAACAGCTTTAATTGGCCAGCGTCCCATAACTTTATGGTTTTATCCATGCTTCCAGTAACAAAATGAGAACCTGAAGAATTAAATTCTATGGTATTTATTGTATACATGTGCGCCACTATGGAATCTTTCAGGGAAAAATCTCCGGCAATATCCCATACCTTCAAATGTGCGTCCCTGCTCCCGCTAAAAAGATATTTACCTTGTGGGTCCAGTTTTAAAGAAAAGACTGAGTTCTTATGAGCTTTCCAGGCTTTCTGTTCTTTTAAGGATTTAATGTCAATTATTCTGATTGAGTTATCACTACAGCCTGCCATTAGCCAATTATCTTTTATTTCCATGGACCTAACACTGGCGGAGGACACTTTGATTCTTTTAAATATGTCCATCGATCTCAGGTCAACTATAACGATTTCTCCTTTGCCGGTAGCAATATATAGGTAATTGTTATCTTTTTTGAGATCGAAGATTGCTGAGTCTGTCAGTTTCAATGATCCGGATTCAATTCCTTTTTCAAGATCAATGATATGAATACCTTCATAGTTATGCCCAACAATCAAGTGACCGGTTTCTCTGATGGTAATTAAGGAATATACGGAATTTGACACACGTGCAATCATTTTTCCATTCTCCTCTCCATCAAGCTTCCATTCAACAATCATTCCGTCATTCCCGGAAGTATAGAAGGTATTTGCCTCCAATCCCAAAGAACATCCATACACTGCTCCATTGTGCCCTGTGAGTGTTTTAAATCTTTCTATTTTAAAAGCAGCCATATTTCAACACTTAATGTAAGGTCAACTTATAATATTAATATAATTTTGTAACAATTAATGCCCATTGGAATAATAACATGCCAATTGTAAAGATCAAACATATCAACGATAATGTAACATTTGGAATGTGGAAAATTGAAGAAAAAGAAGATTATCTTCAAAAACATGTACGTCTTTCAAAGCAGGAGAGGGCTGAATATAAAAGAATACAAAATGTAAAGAGAAAGAAGGAATGGTTAAGTGCCCGGGCAGCACTTCTGGAGGTATGCAAATCACTTAAAATAAAATACAAAGGAACTGTAAAAGATGAAAACAATAAACCTCATCTGAAAGGACTACCCTGGCATATTTCTATATCTCATTCCTTCCCTTACGCCATTGCATTGATAAACAAAAATGAGCCCTGCGGTGTAGATATTGAAAAAGCTAAACCAGCTTTATTCCATGTGTCCAAGAGATTTTTAAATGACCGGGAGTTAAATGATATTCCCAGAAATCCGGGTAATCTATGTGCAGCCTGGGCTGCCAAAGAGGTGCTTTTTAAAATTTATGGCAGACAGAAAATATCTTTTAAAGAAAACCTGTTGCTATCTCCTTTTGATCTTAAACCCCAGGGAAATATTATAGGCCAGATTAAGCTTGAAATGGGTACACGTGATTATATCCTGGAGTATTTTCAGTTGGAAGATTTTGTCGTTATCTATAGTACAGCCTGATTTTCTTCTAATGAAAGGAAATTAAACACCCTTAGGTTGGTAAAACGGGGGTGCTTTTTAAACCAGTTACAGAGTTGAAAATCAGAAAACAACTCAGATCGCCCCTGTTCCATCGTCTTCTCCAATGGAAATTTCATTCAAGAGGATCTTTATTTCATCAACTTTGTAGTGATCCCCAAGTTTCTCGTACGAAACGATCAGGTTACGTAATACCCGTTTGATGACATCCAGGTGTGAACATGGTTCATAAAACATATCAAGAGGTGTAATCTGTAAATTTGTTATGTAATTTTCCAGATCGGATCTGGAGAAAAGAAGACCCCGGTTAAATGCATTAATATAAAATTGCAAATCCTGGGATTTATATGTACAAACGAACAAATTCGGGAGATTAACCCCATAAACAGGCATTTTCAGTTTGCGGGCAATCAGCATATAAATAACACATAAGGATATAGGATTCCCCTTTTTAGTATCCAGCACCACATTGATCATTGAATTGGAGGGGCTGTGAAAGTTCTTGGTATTGGCCCTGAATTTATAATCCGAATATAATATGCCATTCAGGATCTTAACCTGATCATAGGGATGGATATCATCGCGAAACGCCCTCCAGGCTTCCTGAAAGATCTGCTCTATCTCAGCTTTTAAGGTTTTATATTCTATATCCGGATACTGATAGGTTGCCACAAGCCACATTCCTTTTAATAGGTCTTTAGCCCCCTTATCCTTCCATTCAATCAACCTCATTTTTAATTGATCAAATTGGAGGGTATGGATTAGATCTTCCAGTTTTCTCTGCACGGTTGGATTAAAGCTGCTTTCCCATTCACTTTCAAGGTGGGGTATGATCTTATTTCCCATCGATATGATCTTTTCTTCAATCTGGGTAACAATGGAATGGTCGTCATCATCCAATAAAGAGACCAGTGCTTTGATTTCCTTTTTTTTCATGCCATTAAATATATCCTAAATTTCAGCTCCAATCAAAGGGATATGAATAATTTGGATGCTATTCTTTCTCGGATCTGGCTTTCCGCCGTTCCTCTTTTTTC
This sequence comes from uncultured Cyclobacteriaceae bacterium, assembly GCA_965365715.1. Classification (GTDB taxonomy): domain Bacteria; phylum Bacteroidota; class Bacteroidia; order Cytophagales; family Cyclobacteriaceae; genus JAGTVG01. The sequence continues at coordinate 7,542 of CBDUCT010000120.1, forward strand.
TTCTTCTTCTCTGTTTTATCCTTCTTGCCAAATACGGACACCTGAACATATCGGCTTGGATTTTCCCGCAGGTCGATAAACAGGCTATCCAGATCGGCAGCAGTCCTGGTAAGGTAGTAGTATAATGAATCATCATGCAGTAGCTTGCCCATCGACCCCTCGCCTTCATTAAGATTCTTCAATAATAAATTCAGGTTATCCATTGACTGGGACATGGTTTCGAGGGTTGAAGACAATTCAAGGCTATTCAATGAGTCGAGGAAAACATCAGCATCTGATAATAGGGGTTTTAATTCAGCAGAAGCATCTTTTAAATTTAGGGTGAGGCCATTCAGATTCTCCATAGTGAGCTTAAAATTTTCCCTGTTCTCTTTGATCATTAAATAAGTCTGATCCAGATTGGAATTAATTTTATTCATGGTTTCCCTTAAAATCAATTCCGTTTCGTGAAAATTTTCAAGCTCCAGGTTTAATTGTCTGATCAATGCCCCAATATCATCCGCCACCGGTCCTGTTTGTTCGGTCAGGGATTCGAAAATACCAAGGGCAATTTCAGATCTCAATGTATCGCCCCCCTTCAGAGGATTGTTTAATTCAGCTGGCATTTTAAGTTCTATGGCTTTCCCTCCAAGAAAACCTTCGCTTTCCAGAACAGCAACGGTTGAATCATCCAGTAATATATTCCCGTTGATGTCCAGTTCAACTACAATTTTGTTTCCACGTTCCTGGTCATAGGTAATATTACTAACCCTGCCGACGGCAAATCCTTTAATGATCACAGAATTTGACACCTGCAAGCCTCCTATATTCTCATATACCGTATAATATTTATTTGTAGTGGCAAGGAAGTCGATTCCTTTCAGGAAATTAAACCCCAGATATAATAGCGTGATGGCAATTACACTGAACAGCCCTATTTTAAATTCTTTTGTTAAATGCACGTAGTTTTTTAGTTGTTAGATTCTATTTCAGTTTTATAGTCCCTTAAAGCTCTGTAAATACCTGAGGCCAAATATACCTGTCCCAACTCATCATTCAAATACTTTTCTTCTTTAGGATTGCTTAAATACCCGACTTCTATTAATACACTGGGCATGGAGGTGCGCCATAATACCCAGAAGCCTGCCTGGCGGACACCCCTACTATTTCTTCCAACACGCTTCTCAAACTGTTCCTCAACCCTTTCTGCAAGGTCCAGGCTATTTTCAATGTAAGCATTTTGATATATCGAGAACAGGATCAACGACTCCGGCGATTCAGGATCAAATCCCTCATACCTTTCTTCATAGTTCTCCTCCATGAGGATCACGGAATTTTCCCGTTTTGCAATTTCAAAGTTCCCTTCATCAACATGAGCTCCCATTACATAGGTTTCGGTACCATAAATTCTTTCCTTATTCCCGGGAACAGCATTGCAATGAATTGAAATAAAAACATCTGCATCATTTTTGTTAGCTATCATAGCACGGTCCTCCAACTCTATGAATTCATCCGTAGTCCTTGTGTAAATAACTTCCACATCTTTGAGGTTTTCTTCTATGATGCGACCTAACTCTTTTGCTATTTTTAAGGCGATTATTTTCTCCTGGCTGAAAATCCCATGGGTGCCGGGATCCTTCCCGCCATGGCCTGCATCAATAACAACCCTGTCAACCATATATAATGCTAAACCAGCCGGTTTGAACGATCCCATTATTAGTAAAAAGGCTAAACAGGGAATAATAACAATATTTTTCACAATATTTCGGTTGTTAA
>CBDUCT010000121.1:0-9196 GCA_965365715.1 uncultured Cyclobacteriaceae bacterium
TGCGGATCAGACTGGCGTGGGTTATATCCAGGACGGAGCTTTCTTCCAACCTGTCATCCTCCTCTATATACGGCCTGAGCAATGTATTCCCGGTTTCCCTGTATATACCAAGTACTGTCCCTACTTTCTGATCATCTACATTGTCAAGATTAATTATAGAGGTGATCTCGCCCAATGTCATGCGGTTTCTTACAGCCCGTCCGTCATCTATTTTGGTAAGACATTTGAAAGCCGTTTTAATGATCAATTTCGCTTCCACTTCTGTCAGACCTTCTTTATGTACATTATCAAGATTATCGTAGCACAGGTTGAAGAGTTTATTGGCATGGGTATTAAGAACATTCTGTAATCCTGGTTTGTCATAGCAATCCCTGATCTTCTGAGATTGTTCATTGAACCATTGCTGGTATTTCATAATACTATCATCCGGCAATTCTTTACCATCCATTCCGCCTACCATAGCATAATGGATAAGGTCCATTTCATCCTTACCGTTATCTGCCATTTTCCAGACCTGATTCAAGGCATGCTGTAAAATGGGAAGTTGATCAGTACCCTCCGTTATGTCTGTTATAAGTCTTTCAGTTAATCTCCTTGAAATCCGGTTCCCACTGAGTACAGCTGGTTCTTCAATAACCTCCTGTAATTGTTTTCTATTCAGGCGTGGTACGAAGAACTGTGAAAATCCAATATATTCTGGCAATCCTCGAAAACTGGCACATTGCCCTATAAAATCGGACCGCATGGTTATGATCACATAGATGGGCAGTTTTTCATCCAGGGCAATTCTGGCCGTTTCCAGAAGAAGATTCGTGACCAGATTAGCTTCACTTGAAGGAACACCATTATTATAATTTTCAGGATTGGTAAAGAATTCTTCAAACTGATCAGCCACAATCATAAGATTGGCCGCCTTTCGCTCTATAGACTTTCTTTGTGCTTCGTCAGCATTGATCCATTCAGGATCATTTGGATCCAGATACAAATCAGATGCTTTATAAAGATCTACAAGTGAAGAATATCCATGGTTCAATTCTGACAGAACGGTTGATACATTAGAAATGCCTAATTGATCGGCAATTGATTCACTGAAGTTAAGCAATGGGGACCTTTCAGGTCTGAAGTCCGCAATGGCCCAATTTGTAAAATTCGACTTTAGAAATCCTGCTTTTGCATTTGGAATTATACCGGCGTACACAAGGGAAGACTTACCGTCACCGGAGGCTCCGGTTAATATCAGGAATTTATTATTGCCGAGTTGTTTTGTGGCCTGGTCGATATGTTCATCCCGGCCTTTGAAATACAATGACTCCTCTTCGGTGAAAGGACGCAGGCCAGTATAAGGGCATATATTGAAATCGTCAAACATATTTGAAGAGGAATTTATAATTCAAGAACTTTGATGTAAACTTTCTTAATTTCTTCCGGAATAGTGTTTTTCGGAACGATGGTGGACACCACTTTCGGGGCTTTGAAGGTCCTGGCAATATTGGTTCTGGGTTCATCCTCACCTACCAGCAAAATCGGTGTCGGAGATGAAGCTCCTCCTATCCTTTTCCATATCTGCTTGATAAATGGCAATGCCCAATCGGCAGCATACTTGAAATATATTACAGCCAGTTTACTTTTCGGTATTTGTTGTGTTGAAATTTCCCGGTACTAATCTTCACCGTCCGGAAGAATATTCATTGTTTCAATGGGATACTCATTTCCAAGTATATCAGTGATAAATTGCGCATCCGACTCATCCTGTGAATTAAAGATGAAGAATATATCCGTATCCTTGGTATCTATTTCCTGCTTGGACTCGGTAAACATTACTGACCGTATATCATCGACAAGCTGCATGGTCCCCAGGCTGTTGGAGAACATCATATTTTTTGAAATATTATTTCTTATGTAATTGATAAACCTTTCCTGAGAAGGTTTCATTTCCTTCTGGTCAGGATTATAATACCATACAAAAGTCTGGAAATCAGAATTCTCAGATTTTGTTTTGGCCTGGTCGAACTGGTATTGAGGAAAGCTTAACTCATCGTTTTCTTCAAATCTTCTTCCAAACTCATTACTCAAAATATGCAATGAGCAACCTGCACCGGCGAGGGCTTCATTGGAACGGTTCCTGAATTCCTGTTCATCAGAGGGGCAATCCAGATTAGGTACTACATTAAATCCAGCCTTCTGGAGGGTTATCACCATTTCCTCACGTACAGATTTCAGATCAAATGAGGTCCATGCCAGGAATACTGTTGGTTTTTCAGAGTTGACCACTTTAAAGCTGATATGGTCCGGCAAGGATGCACTCACAGAGGAAGTCGTGATCTGGTCCATGGAAGTAGTCGAAGTGGTAGCTGTGACAACGGGTGGAAAATCCGGTTCTCCTGAAGCTTTATGTTTAATTCCATAGATCAGCTCCTTGATGGCATTGGCAACTTTATTGATCTGGTTGCGATAAATAGAAGAATGACTATTTTCCATGAGGTCATCATCTATTGGTCGCAATGGCCTGTTCACACCGGCAGACCTGTAGATAAAATCAATAGACCTCAATGCCCCATATAATTCCTTTTCCAGCAATCTGACATCCTCCAGATCAATGTCGTGAATCTTTATTGGCAGGATGCGGCTGGTGAAATTTCCATTGGGCAAACGAATATCCAACCCGTAGTCATCATTAGTTGCCAGTTCTTTGAAAGGCAGAAATTCCTGTTTCCATGCGAAACTTTTGGTATCGCAATAGGTCATGGAAACGATTGGAATAAAGATCAGACATTTAAGCTTTCCCGATAGGGATTTATCCACCTGGTTTGTTTCCAGGATACCATCCTGGGGATTTTCATCAAAATAAATTGACAGCCTGTCCTTGAGCGTAGCCTCAAGCTCAAACTTTAATTTACTTACAAACTCGGTAACCCATTTATCGTACTTATTGTCATTCTGACGGTAACTGATGAATATGTCATACTCATATTCTTTAATGACTGATGGCATGCTTTGATTTAGTGAATTAGAACCCTCTTTTTATTTAACAACTTTTTTGCAACTTGCATTATAACACTATTTTTCGGAAATGCAAAAAGTTGAACTTTTTAAAATAAAATAAATATCTAATGCCAGCTTAATTATTTATCTTCAGGCTTAAATACAAGACTATATGAAGAAGCTGATTTTATACTCACTTTTGCTGATTTCCCTTCCTGTTATAGCTCAAGATTACTCCATTAGAATCAATCAACTGGGTTATTACCCTGAAGCTCCGAAAATCGCCATTATCCCTGCCAGTCCGGATGAATCTGAATTTGAAGTCCTTGATGATAAAGGGCTTAGTCATTTTAAAGGCACATTGAGCGACGAGATTTTCTGGGATAAATCGGGGGAAACAATCAGAAGGGCGGACTTTTCAAATTTTAAGACAGCTGGCATATATCAGGTGAAGGTTGGGGAAAGACTTTCCTGGCCTTTTGAAATAAAAGATGATGTTTGGCGGGATGTATCTGTGGCTCTTATGAAATCATATTACCTGCAAAGGGCTTCTTATGAACTGTTGGAAAAATATGCGGGTATCTATAAACGTCCAATGGGTCATCCTGACACGGCATGTACACTGCACCCATCTTCCGGAAGATCCGGCAAATTGTATGCTCCCGGAGGTTGGTATGATGCCGGCGATTTTGGTAAATATATCGTTAGCGCCGGGGTAACCATGGGAAATATGATGAGCTTGATAGAATTAATTCCATCTGTTTTCCCGGATAAAAGTGTAAACATACCGGAGTCTGGCAATGGATTAAGTGATATGCTGGATGAGGTAAAATATGAGTTGGATTGGTTCAAATATATGCAGGATGAAGATGGAGGAGTTTTTGTCAAGATCACATCTGAAAAATACCCGGACATGATGTTTCCGCAATTTGATCCGCTGGAAAGGAATGTTTATGGGAAATCCACCGCCGCTACACTGCACTTTGCCGCAGTAATGTCGATGGCATCGAGGTTGTACGAAAACTTTGATCAGGACTGGTCAGCGGATTGCCTTGTGCGATCTGAAAGGGCATGGTCCTGGGCCGATGCTAATAACCAGGTGATATTTACCAATCCTCCGGGTGTTTTATCCGGGGCTTACAGTAACCGGGATATGGAAGATGAATTTTTATGGGCAGCAGCTGAGTTATTCACTACAACCGGGAAAGCCGATTACAGGCAATATCTTGAGGATCATAAGGAAGAACTCTCGAATATGGCAGAATCAGGTTGGGCAAATGTTAACGGGCTCGCCATAACCAGTTTATCGCTTCACCAGGATATTCTTCATGAAGAATTAAGATCTATTATTAAAAAGTCTTTGACAGACTGGTCTGCCCATCTTATCCAGGATATGAATAAATCAGCTTACAGGATCCCGGAATTCAGGTTGGTATGGGGCTCCAATGGGTTTATTGCCTCAACCGGACTTTGTTTTGTTTACGCCTACAAAGTTTCCGGTGACAGGAAGTTCCTTAATGCTGCCGCTGAAGTCGCGGATTATATTCTTGGAAAAAATGCAACAGGGTATTGTTTTATTACGGGATATGGCTCCCGGCAGGTGGTAAACCTGCATCACAGTGTCTCTATTGCCGATGGGATCGAAGGATCTCTGCCAGGGTTTGTCCCTGGTGGGCCGAATCCATCGATGCAGGACGCGACAAGCAGCGAACATGGGCAAGGAGCATATTATGAAAGTAAAATGCCAGCCAAAGCCTACGTCGACAGTGAATTAAGCTATGCTTCTAACGAAAATGACATTTGCTACAGTGCACCCGTTCTTTCGCTTATAACCGCCCTGGATCATTATTTTGGTTCAGCTTATCCAATTGATTGGAGTAAACATTATAATTTGCCAAAATGAGAAGTTTATCAATAATTTTCCTCTTCCTTTTTTCCTGCGTTAGCCCGGAACAGAATAAAAATCCCATCAAAACAAAAAAACCGAACGTACTTTTCATTTCTGTGGATGATCTAAGACCGGAGTTGGGCTGCTATGGTTATGATCATATGCATACACCCAATATCGATCGTTTAGCATCAAAAGGCATGGTTTTCAGAAATGCTTATTGTCAGCAGGCAGTATGCAGTCCCTCCAGGAATACAGTAATGACAGGATTAAGGCCGGATTCCCTGAAGATTTATGACCTGGGGACAAATTTTCGGACATATAATCCTGATGCAGTAACCCTTTCGCAATATTTCATACAGCAGGGATACCATAGCGAATCTATAGGTAAAATATATCATATATGGCATGGCAATCATGATGATTCATTAAGTTGGAGTATAAAGCCCTGGAATCCCTGGAATGAACCGCTGAACATCAATGGGATCAACCGTGAGGATACCATTGACCTGCATACCTCCTATCCTAAGGTCGGCGATAAAAGGTTGGCGTGGTATAGATCTGAAGTTCCGGATACTAATCTGAATGATACTAGAATCACTGATCATGCCATTAAGCGCCTGAAAGATTTACAGGATAAGCCGTTTTTACTTGGTGTTGGATACCTGAAGCCCCATCTTCCATTTGTGATACCGGAAAGATTCTGGGATCTGTATGATGCGGAGAATATAGTTATTCCCGGTAAAACACCTCCAGAAGGATCTCCACCCTTTGCCATCAATAACTCAGGTGAACTATTATGCTGTTATTATAAATTTGATTCTCTGCCTGTTTCGGATGATGTGGCTAAAAACCTTATTCATGGGTATTATGCTTCCGTAAGCTATATCGATCATGAAATAGGCCGCCTCATCGGTTCACTGGAGGAGTTGGGATTAATGGAAAATACCATTATTGTAATCTGGGGAGATCACGGATGGAAACTGGGTAATTATGGTCAATGGTGTAAACATACGGCATTTGAATACGATGCCCGTACAACGCTTATTTTCAGGACGCCATGGATGGATCCTGCATCCAATGCTACCAATTCCCTCGCCGAATTGCTGGATATTTATCCCACTCTATGTGAAGAAGCCGGACTCCCTGTCCCGGAATCTGTACAGGGTAAAAGTCTAAGCCCGATATTGCAGGATTCCGATACATCTGTAAAAGATTTTGCCTTGAGTCAATGGCCAAAAGGGGATGTTATGGGTTATTCCTTGCGAACCAAGGAATACCGGTTCGTAAGCTGGCAAAAGAACCAGGATCCGGATTCCGTTGTTGCCATTGAACTATATGATCACAGAAAGGGCCTGGAAGAAACCGTTAACATTGCTGGCCTACCTGAAAATGAGGGGATTGTTCAAGAATTAAGTAAGAAGCTTAACGATGTAAGGGTTAATGCCCGAACGAAATAAGGAAATCCTCATTAAATAAAACCTGGCGATCAGTCGATCAACGCTGTGCATTGGAATTCCCATAATTATGACGATATAGGATATAATCTGAGGACTACTCTATTCCCAGAACTCGGGTTCATAGATCAGACGCATAAAAAAACTAAGCCTTTCTTGCGTCTTATCGAGGGGTATGCCAGTAACAATACCAAGTAATAGGTTTTCATTAATATCCAGCCGGATCTGGGGTCTCAATACCCCATGATATTCCGTCCCTTCAGAATACTGGTTATATTCCGTTCCTCCAAAATACTGGTTATATTCCAGTCCAACAAAATTTCCGGTTCCGGGGATCATATAATGAAAATTCAGGTGCATTTCGTATTCAATATGCCATTCAGAGAGCTCAAAATGATATTCAAAACGTGGACCAGTATATATCAGAGTATGAAAATTATCGCCCCATCGTTTTGCCCCTACGAAAAACGGATTAAATAGATTTCCTTCAATCAGGCCATTATCACCGATCTGATTAATGGGATAAAAAAGCAATTCATTAATATATCCCAGGGCCAGTGATGTACTGATATCCTGGTCAACAAGGAATGTCCATTGAATAGCTGTTTTCAGCGATTCAATTCTGTTGTCAGGTCTGCTTCCTTCAGATCCGGAATTATAAAAGAAGACTGGAATTTCTATTTCAAGGCCCAGACGGTCAATTACAGCAAATTCATATTCCACCAGAAATTCATACTCATCAAATGAATCGAAATCGGTTAAGCCCATACCGAAGTTCCATTCATTTTCTCCTTTTCTGGCACCCAGATCCCGTATCAGGTCAATATAAAGTGGCTCAGCATGTAATACCTTATCCGGTTCAACAGAGTCTTCAACTTTCTGTATAAAAGCTGAATCGATTTGCTGTTTATATTCAGACTGCCCATTAGTGAATAATGGTAGCAATAGAAAAATTGTAAAAAATAGGAACCGCATCATTATACCTGTATACTCATAGAGACTAAAAATGTAAAATTATTTCCATTTAAGTGATGTATTATGGATTTTAAATGCAAAAAAGTAAAGGATCAGATTGCTTATTTTTTACTAATTGCCACGTTGAATTAAACTAATTCATAGAACAAACTCTAAGTAAATCTTTTTTAGTTTAAATAGGTCATTTTGAGTAATTTCATGGTTGCAAAATCCTGTAATCACTAAAATCTATTCTTTGATGGGAAATATAGTATACATAGCAACAAGCCTCGATGGATATATCGCCCGTAAGGATGGCAGTATTGACTGGCTAATGGAATTACCCAATCCTGACAACAGTGATTATGGTTTCTCGGATTTTATGAAAAGAATAGACGCATTAATCATGGGGCGGAATACCTTCGAACTGGTTTTGAAGTTCAGGCAATGGCCTTATTCTAAGCCGGTATTTGTGCTAAGCAGCACAATAAATGAATTACCTGCGGATGTAAGGAACAAAGCGGAACTTATTCATGGAGAACTAAATACCGTGGTTGATGAATTAAAAGACAGAGGATTCGAGAATCTGTATATAGATGGTGGTAAAACTGTTCAAAGTTTTCTGAAACTTGATATGATTGATGAGCTCATTATAACCAGGATCCCCATTATTCTTGGTTCAGGTATCCCCCTCTTTGAAGAAATGGATTTAGAATTAAGATTTGAACATGTTCAAACAGAAGTTTTGAATAATACCCTGGTCAAAAGCAGGTATTTAAGGAAAAAGATCCAATAATTATGTTTTTGGTAATAATCGTAGTAGTTGCAATCCTAATCAGTACAGTATTTTTTATAAGAAATTATATTAAGAGAAAGGTTGAATCAGGTACCATTGAATTGAATCCGGAAATAGAAGAAAAAATAAAGCTGGCCGATCAAAAAGGTATCCAAAGACTCGAATTTAACTCCGGAAAACATACATTATATGGGAATTGGTTTGAAAACGAAAAAGACTCACCATCGATCATTATTTATCATGGAAATGGAGAATCATTAAGCGACTGGATCGATACCCAGATATTATTATATGGACTGGGATATAATTCATTTGTATTTGACTATACCGGTTTTGGCAGCAGCAAGGGAAAACCCACAGTAGGTATATTGAATCGGAATGCGATTGCGGCATGGCAATTTTTTTGCAATATATCGAATTCAGATTCCCAAAGGATCGCAATCGGGCATTCACTTGGTGCAGCCATTTTACTTGGATCTGTATCACGTTTAACACCAATTCCGCAAAAATTAATTCTTCATGCTCCCTTTTCAACCGCAAGGGAAATAGCAGTACATTTCGGATCTGCAAAAAAGAGCTGGGTGTGGATGATGCCTGATGTATGGAATAACAACAAGAGCATTAAAAGGTTATCAAATCGTATTTCCATAGATATATTCCATAGCAGAGCCGATCAGAAAATTCCTTATACTATGAGTGAAAAGCTTGCCCCCCACAACAAATCCATAAATCTTCATTTGCTCGAAAAATACGGTCATAATGCAGTTTATGACGACCCTCAGATCGATTTTTGGAAAAAGATCCTGCAATTAAATTAATTTATACTCAAAAGACTTTAAATTACACTCCATAACAGGCAATTAGACTGAATTTGGTTTGATATCACTAATTATAAATGATGAAACATAAATTCACTGTTTTACTAATTATTCTATTCTCCTCCATAGGAATCTCACTTATTCATTCTTCACATGAACATGTTAAAAAATCAAAAGAAGAACTGAACCCATCCCTGGTTTTATGGTATGATCAGCCCGCTCAGGACTGGACTGAAGCACTACCGGTGGGTCATGGGCGCTTAGGTGCCATGGTTTACGGTGGTGTTACCAGGGAAAAGAT
>CBDUCT010000122.1:0-9136 GCA_965365715.1 uncultured Cyclobacteriaceae bacterium
AAGGTTTGCTGAATTTATTACAAGAAGATAAATTTGGGTCTAGTGATGGGATGGAAAGCCTTCACACTAATGTTATTACTTTATACCTGAATTTCGAATAGATATGTCAAAAATTGCTTTAATTACCGGAGCCACCTCGGGAATAGGAGAAGCTACTGCAAGAATTTTCTCGGATCATGGAATTGATCTAATTATTTGTGGCAGAAGAGAAAAACGTCTTAAATCACTAAAGGCTAAGCTAAGCCTTAAAGTCAAGGTTCATACCCTGACCTTTGATGTAAGGGATAAAGATACAGTATTCCAAATCATAGAGGATCTCCCCGAAGATTGGAAAAAAATAGATATTCTGGTTAATAATGCAGGGAATGCTCATGGTTTTGATCCAATCCACGAAGGCAGTATTGATGACTGGGAGTCAATGATTGACATCAATGTAAAGGGACTGCTGTATGTATCCAAAGCCGTTCTCCCGGGTATGGTAGAACGTAGATCAGGGCATGTGGTAAATATAGGCTCAATTGCAGGGAAGGAAGTATATCCAAATGGAAACGTGTATTGTGCTTCGAAGTATGCCGTAGATGCAATTAATACTGGAATGAGGCTGGATTTGAATCAATATGGAATTAAGGTGTCACAGATTAATCCAGGATTGGTTGACACAGAATTTTCAGAGGTTAGGTTTAAAGGCGACAAACAAAGATCGAAATCCGTATATAATGGAATGACACCTCTTACCGGTGATGATATTGCTGATCTGATACTGTTTGTTGTAACCCGTCCAGCTCATGTAAATATCAGCGATTCTATAATTTTTCCCGTAGCACAGGCAAGTTCTACTCTTGTGAAGAGAGATCAATCCTGAGATTTTTTAAAGGATAATATACAGCCCCCGCACCTGTTCTCAGATTCATAAAATGTGAATCTTATATAATAGATGCCTGTAGCGGTGCACATATAGTTTAATTCAGTTTCAATAACCGTTTCTTCACGGTTTGAAATAATTTCTTTCCTGTTTGAATCGTAAATGGTAAGGACAATACCATCCGCGCCTTCAAGAGACGTACATATTTTGAATGCATATTGAGTGTCTTTACTCATGACCGACGTATATTCGATGTTTTCCTTTGAATTATTCTGGCCGTCAATACTATAACTCTTCAAATATATAAATCCCTCACTAATACTACTGATACATTCCCTGGATAATGAACCCGGAACACATTGTGCTTTGATTTTAAAATTTGGAAGGATAATAAAAAGAACTAATAACAAGGTGGCAGGTTTGATGATTGTCCTTTTTATTGTTTTTTCTAACATAATTTTATCGTGGTTCCATCAAAATATTAAACCAATTGATCTTTGCCAAAACCAAATGGCAACAAAGATTGCATATCCTTGAATTCCATCAATGTCTGGTTCTCACCCACAAGTATCATACCGATGGGTTGTTCCTGTTTAACCTCGTATTCATAAAGCACTTGTCTGCAGGCTCCGCATGGTGTGACTGGTCTCAGCTGTCCGTTCTTCTCTTTTGAGACCACGGCGATTTTTTCAATAATCCTGTTTGGATATTCTGCAGATGCTGAAAAAACAGCCACCCTTTCAGCGCAAAGTCCGGACGGATAAGCTGCATTTTCCTGGTTTGAACCTGTCACAATTATACCTCCTTCCAACAAAATCGCAGTTCCAACCTTAAATGAAGAATAAGGGGCATATGCCCTTTCGGAAGCTCTGATGGCCATATCTAGTAATTGCTTATCCATCTCGGGTAATTTAGAGATACTCTTGATTGTCTTATAGGAAATTTTGATACTTTTTTCTTTAGTACTCATGGCTACAGGGTTTCGAAAACTAAATCTATTCGATTTTATTGAAAGGATAATCTAAATCCCATATATTGTTAATATAATAAAATGTAATGAGAAATATACTAATTTTTGGAGCGGGCAGGTCTTCACATGTCCTAATTCGTTACTTGTTAGGTGAAAGTGAAAAAAATAATTTACAAATTACAGTTATCGATCACAAGATCGATCTCGTAAATCAAAAGGTTAATGGACATAAGAACGGGCAGGCCACCGAATTGGATATCAGGAATGATGAAAAAAGAAATCGCCTGATCAAAGAATCTGACATAGTTATCTCCATGCTGCCCGTGAGATTCCATCTGATAATAGCAGAAAGCTGTCTTAAACTGAAAAAGAACCTGATTACTGCCTCCTATGTTACACCTGAATTAGATAAACTAAACGAGGAAGTCAGTAATGCCGGTATTATTTTTTTGAATGAATGCGGGCTTGACCCGGGGATAGACCATATGTCAGCCATGTCCGTAATTGACAAGATCCGGGGTTCAGGGAATATAATACGAAGTTTTGAAACATTTACAGGTGGATTACTGGCACCGGATCCGGATGAAAATCCCTGGCAATATAAGTTTACCTGGAATCCGAGAAACGTGGTAATGGCAGGTAAAGGAGGTGTGAAATTTTTACAAGAGGGCAAATACAAATACATTCCCTATCATAAAGTTTTTAGGAGAACGGAAATGGTTCATATACCGGGGCATGGATATTTTGAAGGTTACGCAAACCGGGATTCTCTGAAATATATGGATTTATATAGTTTGGAGGGAATAAAAACACTATACCGCGGAACATTCAGGCGCCCAGGGTTTTGCAGGGCATGGAATATCTTCGTTCAATTGGGCGCTACTGCAGATGATTACCTTATGGAAAATGTGGATAAAATGACGCATAAGGAATTCATAAATTCATTCCTTTCCTACAATCCCTATGATTCCGTTGAATTGAAATTAGCCCATTATGTCAATCTCCCTTTCAACTCCCCGGAAATGTTTAAAATGAGATGGCTTGGGATATTTGATGATGAACTGGTAGGTTTATCTGAAGGATCACCGGCACAGATATTGGAACATATTCTAAAAAAGAAATGGTCTATGAATGCTGAAGACCTGGATATGGTCGTCATGTGGCATAAATTTGAGTATTTCGAAAAGGATAAATTGAATGTGATAAATGCCTATATGATCGCAACAGGGGAGGATGCTGATAATACCGGAATGGCCAAGACTGTAGGACTCCCGGTCGGAATAGCGACAAAGTTAATCCTGGAAAACAAAATCAGTTTGAAGGGAATTCAGATACCTGTTAAAAAGGAGATCTACAACCCCATTTTAGAAGAACTTAAAACACTAGGGATCGAGGTTATTGAAGAAAAACCCAGAGAAATTAAAATGCCAGATAATAATCTTTAAGAAGCTTCTTAAAACCATCTGAATACTCCCCATTTTCGTTATAAATGATCAGTGTATTTTCTTTTATGCTATCTGTTTTTCTACAAAAACCACCTATAAGGCGATAAAAAGGTTTTCCCAATTTAGAATGAATGCCCAGTTTATCAAATAATCTAATATTAAATCCTTCAAGTTCCTCCCGTAATTTGCCAAAGGCGAAAGCGGGCATTATTGTATAAAATACACCTTCATCCTTTAAAAGAATATTTATAGAAATTGCCAGTTCTTTAAAAGAGATCTTATAATTATGTTTTGTCAGGTTCTTTTGATTATCCTTCGATCTTAAATGATTCTCATAATAAGGTGGATTGCATACGATCAGGTTATATTTTTTCTTATTAAGGATTGAAAAATCTTGTATGCTTTGGTTAAAAACCGTAATCCTTTCAGACCAGGGACTGACATCTACATTTTCCCCAGCCTGGACAGCTGATAATTCATCGATCTCTACAGCATCAATCTTTGAACCAGGGAATTTCTGTGCCAACATAAGGGCTATGATTCCTGTTCCTGTACCTATATCACAAACTGAATCCGGATTTAATGCATGTACATATGCTCCAAGGACACATGCATCAGTGGTAACTTTAAATGCGCATCTATCCTGTTGGATTGTAAATTTTTTGAACTCAAAATAGGAATTTGTCACAATCAGGGATTTTCGGACAGATAACCCAGGTCATCCAGTAAATCAGGCTGCTCGGCACTTTTTACCGCGAGGTAATCGCATCTTTCATTTTCGGGATTGCCGGCATGCCCTTTTAACCATTTAAACTTTACTTTGTGTTTTTTATATAATGGGATAAACCGCTTCCAGAGGTCAATATTTTTCTTCTTTTTAAATCCCTTTTTTTCCCATTGCCATATCCATCCCTTCTCAACAGCATCTACGACATATTTCGAATCAGAGTATATTAAAACATCCCATCCGTCCTTTTTGATTGCTTCAAGCCCGGTAATAACTGCCAGCAATTCCATTCGGTTGTTGGTTGTGAGCTTAAATCCCTGGGAAAGTTCCTTCCTGTGACTTTGAAATTTCAAGACTACTCCATAACCCCCGGGTCCGGGATTTCCCTTTGCCGCGCCGTCAGTGTATATGGTGATCATGGAAATACCAGGTTGGTTTTGATTAATTTAATGGCTATGGCAATAAGTATTATACCCATTACTTTTCTAATAATAATAAAACCTCCGCTTCCAATCTTATTTTCCAGCCAGACACAGGATTTTAAAACAAGAAATACCAGGACCAGGTTTATTGCTATCCCAAGGAGAATATTAATTACCTGAAATTCTGCTCTGAGGGAAACTATGGTGGTCATTGTGCCTGCTCCTGCGATCAGTGGGAAGGCAATTGGTACAATCGAAGTAGTACTGGCACTGGCTTGTTCATGCTTAAACAGGGTTATCCCAAGTATCATTTCAAACCCGATCAGTAATATGATGATAGCACCTGCTATGGCAAATGATTGTACATCTATCCCGAAAAGCCGAAGTATAGATTCTCCAAGAAATAGAAAGGCTATCATAATGATACCGGCGACAATTGTTGCTTTTCCGCTTTGAATGGTCCCTGATTTTTGTTTTAGATCTATGATCACTGGAATGGAACCAATAATATCGATTATCGAGAACAGAATGATCGTTACTGAAACAGTTTCTTTGAAGTTAATCATGATTCCGGCAAAGCTAAAATTAAAAATCCTCTAAGAGATTCATTATTTACGATTTTTTCCGGAAAAGTATAATATTGCCAACCTGTAGCTTTCCATGCCCAGTCCTGATATCGATCCTATGCATTTTGGCGCTATTAGGCTTTCATGACGGAAGGATTCACGGGCAAAAATATTGGACAGGTGCACCTCGATCACACCGGTTGTTACCGCGGCAATAGCATCCCTGATGGCCACGGAAGTATGTGTATAAGCTCCGGCATTTAATATTATGCCATCATAAGTAAAACCAGTTTCGTGGATCATGTTGATCAGTTCCCCCTCAACATTGGATTGAAAATATGCAATATCAATGCCGCTAAACTCATTTTTCAGTTTGCTTAGGAAGGTTTCAAATTTCTCATCACCATATACTTCTTTTTCCCGTTTTCCCAAAAGGTTGAGATTTGGACCATTTATTATGATAATTTTCATCCTGATGCTTATTTTAGAGTAATATATGAGTTGGGATTTCTATATTAAACAATTTCAAAATTACATGAAGCTCGAAAGATCTCTTGCTGAAAATTCGATCGATGCCTATTTACATGACGTGGTAAAGCTAAAACAGTTTATAGAAATCTCCAATATTAATATCTCGCCAATAGAAATTACCGGAAAGCATTTGCAGGATTTTCTTGAATACATCAATGATCTGGGGATGACCGCTTACTCCCAGGCCCGTATCCTCTCAGGTTTGAAAGCATTTTACAAGTATTTGGTATATGAAGATATTATGGTCCATGATCCCACTCAGCTAATAGAAGGTCCCAAGCTTGGTCGAAAACTGCCTGACATTCTAAGTTATCAGGAAATTGAAGCGCTTTTCGCGGCAATTGACCTTTCAACAGATGAGGGTATGAGGAACCGTGCAATACTGGAGACTTTATACAGTTCAGGCCTCAGGGTTTCTGAACTGGTGGACCTGAAACTTAATAATGTATATTTTGACATAGGGTTTTTAAGGATAATTGGCAAAGGGAGCAAGGAAAGGCTGGTTCCGATTGGAAGGGAAGCTTTAAAATACGTGAAAATATATGTTCAGGAAATCAGGATCCATCTGGATATTAAACCTGGTCATGAAAATACACTTTTTTTAAACAGGCGAGGTCAAAAATTATCAAGGGTTATGGTATTTACAATAATAAAATCTCTTGGCAAAGCAACAGGTTTGAAAAAAAATATAAGTCCTCATACCTTCCGTCATTCCTTTGCCACGCATTTGATCGAAGGAGGGGCTGATCTCAGGGCAGTTCAGGATATGCTTGGGCACGAATCAATTACCACAACAGAAATTTATACACATCTTGACAGGGATTATTTAAAGCAGGTTATTAAAGATTTTCATCCCAGAAGCTAATAATATGAATTACAGGGCTTTATTTTGTAGGTATTAATTTGATATTCAAGAAGATCGTAGTGTATAAAACTTTAATTCGACCATTTCTTTTTCTCCTCTCCCCTGAAAAGGTACATTCAATTGTTGTTAACTTTTTAAAATTCCTATATCTGTTAGGAATCACGAAATTATTAAGGAATGTCTTTTTCAGCTTCAAACACCCATTACTCAAACGAAATGTATTTGGAATTGAATTTGAAAATCCTGTTGGTCTGGCAGCCGGCTTTGATAAAGATGCCAATTTGATAGATGTTTTTAATGATTTTGGCTTTGGTTTTATTGAAATAGGAACCCTGACCCCCAAAGCACAACCGGGAAATCCCAAACCCAGACTCTTTCGATTGGTTCAGGATCAGGCTTTGATCAACCGGATGGGCTTTAATAACGAAGGTGTGGAGAAAGCGATACAGAAATTAAAAAATAGAAAATCCAGGGTGATCGTAGGAGGAAATATTGGAAAAAATAAGATTACCCCAAATGAAGGGGCCTCAGAAGATTATGTGTATTGTTTGAACGCATTATATGATTATGTTGATTACTTTGTCGTAAATATCAGCTCTCCAAATACCCCGGATCTTCGTGACCTTCAATCCAGGGAGCCTCTCCAAGAATTGCTGGGAACACTACAGGATGAAATAAAAAAAAGGCTTGAAAAAAAACCATTGTTGTTGAAAATAGCACCAGATCTTTCCGATAATCAACTTATTGATATAATTGATATTGTGAACGGGCTCCATATCGATGGAATCGTAGCTACCAATACCACAATATCCAGGGAAAACCTCAAAACTGATGAAGAAAAAATAAGAAAAATTAAAAACGGAGGTTTAAGTGGTAAACCCTTACGCGACAGGTCTACAGAAATTATCCGTTTTTTAAAGAAGAGGCTGGATAATGATGTACCGATAATAGGTGTTGGGGGAATTATGAATCCTTCCGATGCCATTGAGAAAATTGAGGCCGGCGCCTCACTTGTGCAGGTGTATACCGGTTTTATATATGAAGGACCAGCTCTTGTCAATGATATTAACAAGGCCCTTATAAACCGGAATTTCGATTAGAACTGATTATCATTTTTTAGTATTAATTATTTTGTAGTTTTGTGAACTAAATGGCAGCGAAAAATACCTATAAATCCAATTCACCAAGAAAAAATAAATCCAGGGGGAGGAAATTCAAATTCAGTTTAGGGTTTTTTAAGGACCGTAGATTCCAATTATCTCTCGGGTTTTTTCTTTTCGCTTTATCAGTATTTCTTCTTACAGCTTTCATATCATTTCTGTTTACAGGAAAAGCAGATCAAAGTGTAGTTGAGGCACTGTTGACAACTGGTTTGAAAGATTCAGGACTTGAGGCGGAAAACTGGCTCGGTGTTGTCGGGGCAGTAGCTGCACATTATTTCATATTTGCATGGTTTGGTATATCTGCTTTGTTCATCCCTCCCTTGTTATTTATTTTCGGATTTAAGTTGGTATCTAAAATAGACCTTCTGCCCAGCTATAAATCCTTTAAATTCGTGGCCTTTTTCACATTCTGGTTATGCCTTTTATTTGGTTATACTGCAATAAAATCGGATTCATTCCAGGGTTCTGATATCCTGAGTGGCGGATTTGGACATGAACTTGCATTGCTCTTTCATGCCCTGATCGGCTGGGGAACGTATTTGTTCCTGATCTTATCACTGCTGGTATTTATAATTTACTTTTTTAATATAACCGAACTGATCAGTTTCGGAAAAATAAGTTCAAAATTTTCTAAATCCGGAGCAGAAGTCAAACCTTCAGAGATATTTGAAGAGGAACCGGCAGAAGATTTATTAAAAGAGGAAGAAATTCAAAAGGAAGATCTTTCAATTAATAAAGAAGAGATAGAAGTTGATTATGGCACAAAGGAACCTGAAGAGGAAAAGGACCTAACATTAACTTTGTCCGATGAATATGGTAAGGACAAGGAGATCGCCAACGTCCCCGAGAAAACAGCAAGTTCAGAGTCAGACGTCCAATTGATAGTTGAAGAACAGGAGATTACGGAAAAGACGATCGACAGACTGGAGAATTATGATCCAACGCTCGACCTTGGGACCTATAAGTATCCTACACTAGACCTGTTAAATGACTATGATGTCCGTGGTGGGCAGGTTACCAAGGAGGAGCTTGAGCAGAATAAAGATAAAATTGTAGAGACACTCATAAATTTTAAAATTGGGATCTCCAGCATAAAAGCCACCATTGGCCCTACGGTAACATTATATGAGATCGTGCCGGACGCCGGCGTAAAGATTTCAAAAATCAAGAACCTCGAAGATGATATTGCGCTTAGTTTAGCAGCCCTGGGGATACGGATTATTGCCCCCATACCCGGGAAAGGGACCATCGGGATAGAGGTTCCCAATAAAAATAAAACCCTCGTTACCACAAGGAATGTTTTGGCGACAGATAAGTTCCAGAATACAGATTATGACCTGCCGATCGTTTTAGGAAGGACTATATCCAATGAAGTATACCTTGCTGACCTGACCAGAATGCCTCATTTACTTATTGCCGGGGCTACCGGACAAGGTAAATCTGTTGGTGTGAACGTTATTCTGACTTCCCTGATATATAAAAAGCATCCCTCGCAATTGAAATTTATTTTGGTTGATCCTAAAAAAGTTGAATTAACCTTATATAATAAACTGGAACGACACTTCCTGGCGGTATTGCCTGGCAG